>NZ_CP053351.1:4050000-4350000 GCF_013394655.1 Winogradskyella schleiferi | reverse complement strand
TGGTCGCAAAACTGGAGATGACATCAACGATTTATCTAATAAAGGTTATGGCAACGGCAACGTAAAACCCTTAAAAAAATCGGAATCCCATGGAACGCATGTTGCTGGTATTATTGCTGCAGAACGTAATAATGGAAAAGGAGCGAATGGTGTAGCAAACCACGTTGAAATAATGGCGATTAGAGCCGTACCAAATGGAGATGAGTACGATAAGGATATAGCGTTGGCCATTCGTTATGCCGTAGATAATGGTGCAAAAGTCATTAATGGGAGTTTCGGGAAATCATTTTCTCCTCATGCAGATTGGGTAAGAGATGCTATTAAGTATGCTTCTGATAATGATGTGGTATTTGTACATGCTGCTGGTAATGACGGTAAAAACATAGATTCAGAACCAAGTTTCCCAGATGATAATGTAAATTTTGCTGAAATTTCAAATACATACATCACAGTGGGTTCTTTAACTTCCAAATATGGATCTAAGATTGTTTCTGATTTTTCTAACTTCGGAAAAAATAATGTGGATGTTTTTGCTCCAGGTTCCGATATCTATTCTACTGTGCCAGAAAACGAGTATGAGTCAAATAGTGGTACGTCAATGGCGTCTCCTGCAGTTGCAGGTGTTGCCGCACTAATTCGCTCTTATTATCCTAAATTAACAGCGGCTCAGGTTAAACAAGTGATCATAGAATCTGGATTACCAATCGCAACCAAAGTCGTTGTGGGTGGAGATGCTTCTAATGTAATGGCTTTTTCAGATTTGTCTAAAACAGGACGAATAGTGAATGCTTATAATGCTTTAATAATGGCTTCGAAACTATAATAAATGGCTTTCATTCTTTAGGTTATTAAGAGATTAAGTTGTTTAGTGGTTTCTATATGACTGCCGATAACTTCATTTCTTTAAATACTAAAATAGCAGAGACAATTCTAATAACGATTTTAAGCAATTAAGAAAAAATTAAATGAAACATTTCACTATAAGCCTTTTATCTCTTTTAATTCTAGCCTCTTGTGGATCTACAAAACAGTCAACCAATACAAGCAAAGCATCTAATGTCTCTGATAATGGATACTGGCAACAGCACGTCGATTATGCCATGGAAATTGATATGGATGTCAATACCTATAAATATAAGGGTAAGCAAAAGTTGGTGTATACCAACAATTCTCCAGATGTATTAAACCGTGTGTACTATCATTTATATTTCAATGCTTTTCAACCTGGAAGCGAAATGGATGTGCGCTCGCTTACTATAAAAGATCCTAGTCCAAAAATTAGTGATCGCATTAGTAAATTACAACCAAACGAGATTGGTTATATTAAAGTGAATTCACTAAAACAAAACGGAACGATTATTTCTCATAAAACGGTCGGAACAGTTTTAGAAGTACAATTAAACAAACCTATTCAGCCAGGAGAAAAGGTCACATTCGATATGGATTTTGATGCGCAAGTGCCTATTCAAATTCGTCGTTCGGGTAGAAATAATAAAGAAGGTGTTGCCTTATCCATGTCACAATGGTACCCTAAATTAGCGGAATACGATGAAGAAGGTTGGCATGCAGATCCTTATATTTCAAGGGAGTTTCATGGAGTTTGGGGCGATTTTGATGTAAAATTAACGATTGATGAAGATTATGTTGTTGGTGGCACAGGCTATCTTCAAGGGGAACCTAAAGTAAAATCTGGAAAGAAAACCCTTCATTTTAAAGCACCAAGAGTGCATGATTTTACTTGGGCTGTGGATCCTGATTTTATTCACGATACCTTTCAAATGCCAAATGGTCCACTACTCCACTTTTACTATAAAAAAGATCTAGAACAACACTATTTGGACAATTGGAAAAAGTTACCATTAGAAGCCGCTATGTTAATGGATTTCTTTAATGAAAACATTGGACAATATCCTTATGATCAATATTCTGTAATCCAAGGTGGCGATGGTGGTATGGAATACGCTATGTGTACGCTTATTACCGGAAAGCGCAGCTATGGAAGTTTATTGGGTGTTACAGCACATGAGTTGGCACATACATGGTTTCAGTTTTTGTTAGCTTCAAATGAAACAAAACATGAATGGATGGATGAAGGCTTTACAAGTTATATTTCGGCGTTGGCCATGAACTCGCTTCGCAATGACAAAAAACCCAATCCGCTTGAAGGGTCATACAGAGGGTATTTAGCTTTGGCTAATTCTGGGGTTGAACAACCTTTAACCACGCACTCGGATCGCTATGAATTCAACCAAGTTTATAGTGCTGCAGCTTACAATAAAGGTGCTGTATTTTTAGCCCAATTAGGTTATGTGATTGGTAAGGACAATTTAAAGAAAACCATTAAAAAGTATTTTGATGATTTTTCTTTTAAACACCCTAAACCGTTCGATATAATTAGAACTGCTGAACGCATTACTGATTTTGAACTCGATTGGTATTTTATTGATTTTGCACAAACCACAAACACTATTGATTATGGTGTAAAATTGATCGAAGGAAAATCCGTTACTTTAGAGCGTATAGGTTTAATGCCAATGCCTATTGACCTTTCCGTAACCTACATAGATGGTACAACAGAAGATTTTTATATTCCTTTACAAATGATGCGTGGCGAAAAACCAACTTCTGCCACTATCATTAGTGATTGGGCTTGGGCAATGCCAACGTATTCTTTTGAGGCTAAAAAGGAGATTGAATCGGTTGAGATTGATGCTTCCAAAATGATGGCAGATGTAAATCGCGCTAATAATGAACTAACAAACTAAATTAGTAACATAACTTATTTTTAAACAAAAAGCGCAACTAAAATTGCGCTTTTTGTTTCCTATGAATCATTATAAGTATCGTTTTATTTCTTAATGACCTTGTAAATATTAAATCGTTGATGGGACCAAACTTTAACAACGTATGTTCCTGACTCCAATTGAGTCATATCTAGGCTGTTGTTATTTCCGTTTGATTTGATATCCATTATCTTCTGACCTAGCACAGAGTACACCTCTATAGACTCAACAATGGTAGTTGAATTAATATTTAATTCTGAAGTAACAGGGTTAGGAAATATATCAATACCTTCAAATTCATTGTCTTTTACATTTAAGCTTTCCCAAACAATGGTTTCTATATTAGACGCTTCAGATTCTCCTTCACTAAATACCGAAGTAATATGATAATCGTAAGTACCTGAATCCGTTAGCATATCAACGTAGGTTGTTTCGGTGGTTGACGTTAAGAATACATTATTTCGATAAATATTATATTCTAAAAACCCAAATGCTGCAGCGTTAATTACAATTTGCTCATTGGCATTGGGATTTATTTCTCCCGTACTTGATATATTACCAACGGTATAATTGATATAGTCTGTAGCTTCTATTTTATCAGCAAACCAACAGCCATTAGTTCCCATGGTGCCTTCCATATAATTTCCTGTTAAAGTACCCGTGTATTGAAAGCCACGAACATAAGTCCATGTAATCTGATTTTCTAATATTTCCCAAGTACCGGAACCACCAGATGCTGAATAAAACGTATAATCTTCATTAAACGTAGTTTCTACTTGATTATAGCTATTGGTACAATCGTGATCATAGTTTAATAACCAGTTTCCAACAAAATTTGTGGTCGTTCCCCAATCTAGAGTCACTTCCCCTTGCGATGCATCGGTAAGTTCCGCGACCAAATAGCTTGGAGACGTTATATCTAAGGTTGTAAAGGCTAATGGTCCTATCCAATTGCTATCGTCTTCGTCAGGATTTGCACCACAATTACCACGAATATAGACATCGTAAGTTGTCGCTAAATCGAGGGTTTCTAAAGCATAAGGATTTGTATTCGAAATTATAGTTGTGCCATTGCCTGGCATAAAACCGGTTGGTCCATATTCTATTTCCCATGCCATTTCACTACCACCTGCGATCCAACTTAAATCAGCTGAACTTAGAGTCACATTGTTTACTACAAAGTCCGATAAGTCAGGGCAAGAAATAGTTTCACAAACTACAGTAGCATCCCAACCGCTGCCAGTAACACTTCCGTCTGAAGTAAACCTAAACGTCAATGCTCCTGATGGATTATCGGCTGTAAAAGAACTTGGAATTGTTGAGCCATTATATTGACCGATGAAAGGTGCGTTAATGTCCAAGCCGTCATACACTCTTAAATAATCACAGCAGCTTTCTAATTGAAATGAATTAAAGATTACCGTTACACTATTATTACCATCAGATGGTGCAATAACCGTTGTAATATCCTCTCCATTTTGATAGTTCCCATTTGCACCACCTGAATCATAGAAATGATCTCCGTTACAAAAATCAGGTAAAGTGGTAAACGAAATTGGTCCTATCCAATTACTGGCGTCTTCTCCAGGATTTACACTACAGTTACCGCGAATATATACATCGAAAGTTGTTGAGGAATTTAATTCTGTTAACGCAAATTCTGGATTTAATGCATCAATAAAAGTCCCTGTTCCTTGGCTAAAACCTGTTAATCCGTATTCTATTTCCCATGATAATTCATTTCCTCCTGCTGTCCAACTTAAATCTGCTGAATTCTGAGTAATACCATCTACTACAATGTTAGTTACATCTGGACAGGTAATGGATTCACAAGTTACCGTTGCGTCCCAACCACTGCCTGTAACGCTTCCGTCTGAGGTAAATCTAAAGGTTAACGCTCCTGAAGGATTGTTTGATGTAAATGAATTAGGAATTGTTGTCCCGCCATATTGGCCTATTAAAGGTGCATTGTTATCCAAGCCATCATAAACCCACAAACGATCGCAACAGCTTTCTGTTTGAAATGAATTAAAGATAACCGTTACACTATTATTACCATCAGAAGGTGCAATAACTGTAGTGATATCTTCTCCATTTTGATAATTACCATTTACTCCACCTGAATCATAAAAATGATCACCACTGCAAAAATCTACTAAAGTGGTAAATGACACAGGACCTACCCAATGACTGTCATCTTCACCAGAGTTTGCACCGCAATTAGCCCTAATATATACATCATAATCAAACGAAGAGTTTAAACCCGATAAGGTGTAAGGGTTTGAATTTGTTGTTGTTGTATTTCCTGCACCAATGGTAAAACCAGAAATACCATACTCCAATTCCCAAGAGGTTTCACTTCCTCCAACTATCCAACTAAGATCTATACTATCTGCAGAAGGATTTGTCGCAACAAAATCTATTGGTTCTGGGCATGAAACCCATTCTACTGTTTCAATGTTAGAAGGTATTGATTCGCCTTCATCATAAACAGCCGTAACATAATAGTCATAAACTCCATAATCCGGTAAAGTGTCATTGTAGGCTGTTTCTGTAGTTGTTGTAAGAAGTTGAGCGTCCCTATATAAATTATATTCTATAAAAGATAATCCAGACACATTTACTTGGACCACTTGGTTCTCGTTAGAATTTGGTTGTCCAAAAACATCTAATGCTCCAGATGTATATGCTATTAAACCATCGGTATTGTTTTTTGTACCATACCAACAACCTCCTGCGTCGTTAGTTCCCACCACATAATCACCATTTCTAGTACCACTATACGAAAAACCACCAGGAAAAGTAAAAGTCAATTGATCACCTTCCAATACCCAAGTTCCCGAGTCGTTAAAATCTGGAAGTATAAAAGAACCATCGCCATTAAAAATAATTTCTGTTTGAAAATAGTTGTCTGCACAGTTAAAATCATAAAATAACATCCAGCTTCCTACAAAAGCGCTGGGTTCGCTCCAATTTAAGGTTACTTCACCAAGAGTCTCATCTGTCAATTCTGCTGTTAAATAGCCTGGAGCTTCTAAGCCTAAGGTCGAAAATGTTAAAGGTCCTACCCAGCTGCTATCATCTTCGCCAGGATTAGCACCACAATTACCTCTAAAATAGATATCGTAAGTTGTTTCAAAAGTTAAACCGTTTAAAGTCGTTGGATTAGTATTGGTATTAATAATCGTCCCCGTGCCTTGAGCAAAGCCTGTTAATCCATATTCTAGCTCCCAAATTGATTCATTTCCACTAGCTGTCCAGCTTACATCTGCCGAATTAAGTGTGATGTTATTTGCTATTAAATCGGTTGGATTAGGACAAGAAATAGATTGACATGTTACCGTTGCGTCCCATCCGCTGCGAGTAGCACTTCCATCGGAAGTAAACAAAAACGTTAAAGTTCCCGAAGGGTCTGATGAGGTAAAAGGGCCTGGATTTGCAGTTCCAGTAAATTGTCCTAAAATTGGTGCATTATTATCTGGTCCATCATATACATATAAGTAATCCCATCCGCTTTCTAATTCAAACGAATTGAAAACAACAGTTATACTATTATTTCCAGTAGAAGGAGCTATAACAGTCGTAATAAATTCTCCGTTTGAGTAATTTCCATCTAAACCACCTGAATCATAAAAATGATCTCCATTACAAAAATTAGCTGCCGTAGTAAAGCTTACTGGCCCTGTCCAATCACTATAATTTCCGCCGCCACATTCGGATCTTATATATAAATCATAAGATGTTAGCGAGTTTACACCATTGATCGTATATGGATTATTGGAGGTTGAAACACCGACACCTGTTGGTACATTTCCAATTTCAACCACTTCAATTTCCCATGAAGTGGCATTTCCATTTTCTATCCAACTGACTTCTGCAGAATCTGATAAAATATTAGTTAAAACAATATCACTAGGAGCAACACAAAATGTGATAAATTCATTTACGTTGGAATATGAACTTATTCCACAATCATTTACACTTCTCACGCGCCAATAATAAACGGTGTTATAATTTAAACCCAGTACATCATAAGAATTATTAAAAGTAGTTTCAGATAAGACCATGGAATTAAAACTAGCATCCAATGCTATTTCTATTTCGTAATTCGCAGCATTGACATCGTCTTGCCATGTAAAAGTTCCGTTAACATCTACCGCAGAAGCATTGTCCTCTGGAAATTGGAGTGTAGGGGCTGATAAATTATCATCATAAACTTCTAATGTAATGGTAATGTTCTTTTCTGCCGTATCCGAAGTTCCGTTTATGATTATATCATAGGAACCATTAGCTATAAGAGCTGTATTGGTTATTGTAACCTGTATAGTTGTATTATCGTCCATAGCGGAAGATTGACTAAAAGTTGCATTAGCTCCCGTTGGAAGGTTTAATGCTGAAAAAACAGTCGTTTCATCAAATTCTAAAAAGGTGTTATAGGTGAAATTATAAACGGCTTCATTTGGCTTACAGACCGCCAAGTTTGTCTCTGTAAAATTCATTACGAATTCAGATGCTTGTACTTCGAAATTAGAACTGTTAATCGCATAAAAGATATTGTTTGCGCCTCTAACCATAACCCTTGCATCAGTAGTCGTAGGTACGTTAGGAATATTTATAGTCTCTGAGCCATCATTCGCAATCGCAGTTGCTATGGTGTAAGGATACGTAAAACCTCCATCAACAGATAAGAGAATATCTACTTCGGTTGCATTTACAGGAGCGACGTTGGTATTAGCAACATCCCAAGTAATTGTAGCATTTTCGCCTACATTCCAAATGTCGTTTGTAGATTGGGAGGTTACAACGAAAGGGCCAGCAGTATCTGTTACGGTAACAGTCATTTCATCAGAAGCAGTTTGTCCGCCGTTTTGGTTATTATCTCTAACCGTAAGCACGAAATCCATCGTTCTACTTATTGAAGGTAGCATTTCCCATGTTGGCGTTAAATTACCATTTACCACATCAGCTATTTGTGGCATGTAACGGTCAGGACTTGAAACAGGTAGTTTTGATCGGAACATAGGTCCAAATTGCCTAGTTGGTTGTGGCGTGTCTGAACTAAACGGATTTTCAGGATCGTTTTCTTCCCAGCAAAATGATAACTGATCTCCATTAGAATCACTTCCTGTGCCCTCTAATATAAAGGCGGTTGACCTCGGAATCGTAAAATCGTTACCTGCGCTTACTATTGGAGCTATATTGGTTAATCCAATAATTTCTGCACAAAAACTATCGTTAATGGTCCATTGTGCCACATCTCTAATATCTACATAATTAAAATAATCATCTGGAGCATCCTGAACACTTGGTGAACAAATTCCAGCATATCCCATAATTGAACTACCGCTTCCTGGTTCTACCTCCTGAAGTCCATTTGAGCTTCTACAATTTGAGGTACTTTGAACATGCCAACCACCAAATTGGTGTCCAAACTCATGACTGGCAATTAAGTTGAAATGGTCTGAACTAGGATCACTATGTACAGTATATGCGCTTCCCTTAGCGCCTGGTGTGCACACGCAGGCAATACAACCAGCATTTCCGTAAATAGAACCTTCATAAGCAAATAAATGGCCTACATCATAATTAGAATCGCCAATAGTGGCATCTATTGTATTTTGAATTACAGAATTATCGACATTATAAGGGTCTGTTGGACTATCCAAGAAAATGATGTCATCATTATTTGAAATCAATTGCATCGTTACTCCAAAATCCCGTTCAAAAATCCCATTGATTCTTGTTAGGGATAGGTTTAATGCTGCTATAACTTTTTCCTTGCGCTCTTCATCCGTTGTTTCAGTACCATCAAGAAAGAATTGTGAATATTCACTTGTGGTTGATATAGCTGCTCTGTATCGTCTTAAGTTACTATCATTTGCATTTCTATTGTCTAATCTGGAAGACGTAATTGCTCTTCTTGCAGATTCTATAGTAGCACATTCAAAATCTGAACTGGTAGTATTTAATTCATCTCTTGAAAAAACCGCATATATTCCATTTGTATTATCTAAAGACCCAATAAGTGTTGTAGGCCTATTTAGATTTAAAATTGAAGCATTTAGTCCTAACGATGGCGAATAGCTAATACGCGCGGTTGCACCATTATCTAGTCCTTTTCCGATATAAGATTTTATTTCGGGGAATTTTGCTTCTAATTCTGGATGAAGGTTAGAAGCTTCAAAGAGTTGATATCTTTCTAAAACTCCATTTTCATTAGGCAAAGAAATTACAATCTGAGATTGTTTTTGTAATAAGCGATCAGGAGCTTTTGCAAAATCTTTTAGCAACGATGCTGTATTTAAAGTAAATTCCGCATATTCCGAAGGTATCTCAGAATTTGAAATATTAGTCTGCTTTATTTCGGATTGAAACCAATATAAATTTTGTGCGTTTACATTTATAAATAATACTATAAATACTAAAAAAGTGAAGTAATTTTTAGCCATATGGAGTTAAAATGTTAGGAAAATTGCGGTTTAGTTGTCAACCAAATATAGATTCTTTTGAAAAAAAATTCTTTCAAAAGCCTATTTTTAGATGAAATGACTTTATTTAGAGATTATGTACATAAATCACTATCAAATAGATGAGGTTTTCTATTTTTACCAATCGAAATTCCACTCATGAACTTCAAATATTCAAAAAAAGATAAACTAAAAAGCAAGAAGCTAATTGAACAGCTCTTTACAGAAGGAAAAGTAGTAACAGCTTATCCGCTCAGATTAGTATATTTTAAAACCGAATTCGAAGATGGTTCACAACTCAAAACAGGCGTTTCCGTAAGCAAGCGGTTGCACAAAACTGCGGTTTCTAGAAATCGGATAAAACGTTTGCTTCGTGAAGCATATAGACTAAATAAACCACAATATTTTAACAATAGTTCTTCTTCTTTTGCGTTTATGATTTTGTACCTTAGTAAAGATGGTACAACTTTTGATAAACTAGATACTAGTATGAAATTGTTGTTTCGGAAATTTATCGACAAAACCGCTGACTAATGAAAAACCTGCTACATAAAAAATTACTAATTCCAGCCTTGGCCATACTCATCTTTTTTAGCACCACAGCTTTTAAAAATGACTTTTTTGAAATCGCCAAGCAAATAGAAATCTTCACAACATTGTTCAAGGAAATCAACATGAACTATGTTGATGATACCAATCCAGGTGACCTCATGGATACGGCTATTAAAAGTATGTTAGACGATTTAGATCCTTACACGCAATTTTATAACGAACAGGATGTAGAAGCTTCTAGAATCAATAACGCTGGTGATTATACTGGTATTGGAGCAAGGGTTTTAACTTTAAAAAACAAATTGGTTATCGTAGAACCTTACCAAAATTATGCCGCTGATAAAGCCGGACTTAAAGCTGGTGACGAAATCATAAAAGTAGATAATGTTACCGTTGCTGACTTTAAAGATGATGCCGCCAACTTATTACAAGGAGCCGCTGGTACAGAGGTTTCCATAACCTATAAGCGTCAAGGCAAAATCAAAACGGTAAAGATTATTAGAGAATCCTTAGAAATAAAAGCGGTACCACACTACTCTATGGTCGATGATAAAACGGGTTATGTAGTGCTTAGAAAATTTAATGACAAAGCCTCTTCTCAAACTATCAGAGCCATTAAAGCCTTAAAAAATGAAGGCGCCACTCAATTAATTTTAGATCTCAGGGGAAATCCTGGAGGTTTACTTCATGAAGCGGTCAATGTAACCAATATCTTTGTACCCAAAGATCAATTGGTTGTAACAACCAAATCTAAAGTAAAGAAATACAACAAAACTTATTATACCCAACGTGAAGCTATTGATACCGAAATTCCACTAGTTGTTTTAATAGATGGTAGCAGTGCTTCAGCGAGTGAAATTGTTTCTGGTGCTTTGCAAGATATGGATCGTGCTGTTGTCGTCGGAACAAGAAGCTTCGGAAAAGGTTTGGTGCAACGACCAAAACCTTTAACTTATGGGACCCAAATGAAGATTACCATTTCAAGATATTATACGCCGTCTGGCCGTTGTATTCAGGCATTGGATTATTGGAATCGTGATGAAAATGGAAAAGCTACAAGAACCCGACAAGAAAATTATAATGCCTTTAAAACCAGAAGTGGACGCGATGTATATGATGGTGGAGGTGTACAGCCAGATATTGAAGTCGAATTTGCCAAGCAAACTCCAATTACTAAAGCCATATCGAATGAAAATTTAGTATTTAACTTTTCAACAGATTATTATTACAATCATAAAGTTGAAGATTTACAAAGTTTTGAATTGTCGGATGCTGAATTTAAAAAATTTAAAAATTATGTAAAAACCAGTGGTTTTAGTTTTGAAACCAAAACCGAAAAAGCCTTAACAAATGCCATTAAGGTTGCAAAAGAAGAAGAACTAGATGCTGTTATTTCGTCAGAATACAAAGATTTAACCGAGGCTTTACAGTCTTATAAGTCCAATGCTATTGACGAAAATAAAACGCAATTAAAATCATTGCTAACTGATGAAATTATTAAGCGTTATTTCTACAGTGAAGGTTTATATACCTATTATACGGCTCATAATGCTGAAATAAAAAAGGCCTTGAATATTATTAATAATCCTACTCAGTACGCGAGTATTTTGAGATAGAACTTATTTTTTTCTATATTTAGCCTCATAAATGTTTTCAGTAAGTAGTAAAATTATATTAAAAACATAACCGACATAATTATATTAATTTTCTCAATTTTTTTAAATTAATAGCATTATTAAAGTTTACATGTGACAGATGGCAACAATATAAAATAACACATGAAACCCCTAATTGTCTTTTTATGCCTTTGTTTTCAGCTCTCTTTCTCTCAAAAAGAACTGAAACACGAAGTCTATTTTGAAACCGATCAGCACGATATTCCCGAAACTGAGCATAGTCGATTATTGCTCTTTTTATCTAAAATTGAAGATATAGATATTGGAAAAATTTCCATATACGGCTTCACAGATGATAGAGGAAGCGATAACTATAATTTGGTTTTATCCCAGAACCGAGCTGATGCCATAAAAGAGGTTTTTTCGAATAATGAGTTTGACGAATCCGTAATTACCAATGTGGACGGGAAGGGTAAAATTTTAGTCAATATTGTTCATGAAGAAAATCTTAGTAAAATTCGCGGACTAAACCGTAAAGTTGAAATTATAGTCACGCCTGTTTTTCCACCAAAACCCAAAGAAGAAAAAAAGGAAACACTAGAAGCTGCTGATATATTAAAAGGCGATCTAAAGGAAGGTGACAAAATTTTACTCGAAAATCTACTGTTTAGAACAGGCTATAGTTATTTAACAAAAGATTCTAAGAAGGTACTGGATAAAATAGCAGAAGTTCTGGCAGAACGTACTAATATTTATTTTACAATTGAAGGCCATGTGTGCTGCACGCAAGGAAATAGAGATGCTGTGGACCGTAAAACAAAAAAGCGAAACCTTTCCGTGGCGAGAGCAAAATATGTCTATGATTATCTCGAGAAAAAAGGGGTTAAACATTACCGAATGAAATTTGTCGGTATGCGAAGAAAAGAACCACTTGGTGGTAAACCAGAATTAGATAGACGTGTGGAAATCTTAGTGACTCGAATTTATGATAAAGAAAAATAATCTGAATACTATCTAATTAACGCAACATTGAAATATGCGGAATGCCATCTTCTAAGTACGCCTCTCCTACTTCAATAAATCCAAGATTATTGTAAAACTTTTTTAAATAACACTGTGCAGAAATTTTAATTTCAGTTTCGTTATAATGTGTTTTAATGGCCTCTATTGAAGCGTTCATAATAGTATTACCATATTTGAATTTTCGTTCATGAGACCTAACCACTACTCTACCAATACTTGCTTTTTCAAAATAGTCGCCAGGTTTAAATAGTCTGGTGTAAGCCACTAATTTTTGTCCGCTATATCCTAAGACATGAAGTGCTTTTTGGTCTTTTCCATCAACATCTTGGTATACACAATCTTGTTCTACCACAAATACCTCACTTCTTAGCTGAAGTAAATCGTAGAGTTGTTGTAATGTTAATTCTTGAAAAGTTTTTACTTTTATATCTACCATTATAAATAATTCAAAAATAGTCTTCTTGTATTAATCTTGTACAATCACGTCTTTAGCATCAATTTTGCTAAATTCTGGTTGAATATTTACATGATTGATATCGTAATTATGAAATATAAAGTCTTCAATTTCTGTCAGAATAACATCAAATTCTGATAATGAAATATCTTTTTCAAAATCAATGTGCGCTTCAAAATGAATTTCTTCTTCATTCAATTGCCAAACATGAACATGATGTACATTTTTAATGGATTCAAAGCTATTCAATTTATTTACAATTTGATCCACTGGAATAGTGTCTGGGGTAAATAACATAAGCACTTTTGTAGATGATCTTAATAAATCGAATCCCATCCAAATTAAATAAATAGCGATAACAAAGGTCAATACACTGTCTATCGACCAAATTTGATAAAATTTCATAAGTAACCCACCAATCAAAACGGCTACACTTGCCATCATATCAGTCAATAGATGCAGGTAAGCGCTTTTCATGTTCATATTATCTTCTGCATTATTTTTCAATAATAACACACTAAAACCATTGCCTAAAATAGCAACAGCAGACAACCAAATCACTAAATTAGATTCAATTTGTTGTGGATCCTGAAAACGTTCTACAGCTTCAATAATGAGAAGAACCGCAACAACAATTAAAGTGGCTGCATTGATAAAAGCCGCCAAAATTTCAGCGCGTTTATAACCAAAAGTCCGTTTTAAAGACGCTTTTCGTTTTACTAATTTATTAGCAACATAACTTATGACTAAAGAGACTACATCACTAAAATTATGAAGTGCATCACTCAACAAAGCTAAGCTACCAGACAATAAACCACCAATAATCTGTGCCACGGTTATAGCAACATTCAGAAATATTGAAATTAAGAGATTACGGCCATTTAGATCGTTACTATGGGAATGATTATGATCGTGTGAATGTCCCATTTTATATCAATTTAAAATTGATACCTAACATGCTAATGGAATCTTATCTACACGATTTTGATGACGACCGCCTTCAAATTTAGTTGTTAGAAAAGTATCTACCATTTTAATGGCTTGTGGTATAGAAGTAAATCGTGCTGGAATACAGATAATATTAGCATTATTATGCAGACGTGTCAGCTCTGTAATCTCATTTGTCCAACACACACCAGCTCTTACATGTTGATATTTATTAGCTGTCATTGCTACACCATTAGCACTACCACAAATTAGAATTCCGAAATCCACTTTTTTAGCTTCCACATCTTTAGCTACAGGATGCACAAAATCTGGATAATCCACGCTATCTAAAGTATCGGTTCCGTAATTGTTAATCGTGTAACCTTTGTCTTCCAAATGTTTTACGATGGCAAACTTATAATCTGGTCCTGCGTGGTCGTTTCCTATTGAGATATTCATTTTTTAATTATTTAACTTTTATAAACACAAAGTTACAAATAATAAAAGTCGGTTAATAGAATCACTCATTACTTGTTAATAAGTGTTCACAACTCTTTAAAACTAAAATTAGGTTTATCCAGTTATTTTTCCAAACCAAAATACAGACGAGATAACCTAATTAGTTAGCTATTTTTTTCAAGTGAGTTATTAAGTATCATTTATAGAGAAGTGAACAGTTTTTTTCTAAAAACATATCAGTCATTTATATTAACATCGGTTATCAACAGCTGTTAATAGCTTTTTGATTTAGCTTTAAAATGAAGTACTTAAATGTAAAATTAATGTTAACTAAACTATAGTAAAATGTAAACTACGAGTAATCAAAAGAAAAAACAATAAAGTTATAGGCACTATTAACAGACTATAATAACCATCATTTTATTTTTTAAATTTTAAAAGAAAAATGATAATATGTATATATGTGTTGATAAGTCTAAAATTCTAATCAAAAATATATTAGTTTATCTTTGTAATAAACTACTTTATTATGAAAAATTTAATTTTCTTCTTTTTAATCCTTCCTTTTATTTCATTCTCTCAAACACAGATAGGAGCAGATATAGATGGAGAGGCAGAACGTGATTTTAGTGGAGAAAGCGTAAGTTTATCCAGTGATGGAAGTATTGTGGCTATTGGTGCAGGAGGTAATGATGGAAATGGAAGCTTATCAGGACATGTGCGGGTTTACGAGAACCAATCAGGTAGTTGGGTACAAGTAGGCTCAGATATAGATGGTGAGGAAGCAAACAATATAAGTGGATGGAGAATAAGCTTATCGAGTGATGGCAGTAATGTTGCTATTGGAGCAACATGGAATGATGGAAATGGAAGTAATTCAGGTCATGTGCGGGTTTACGAAAACCAATCAGGTAGTTGGATACAAGTAGGCTCAGATATAGATGGTGAGGAAGCAGGTGATGGCAGTGGAGGAAGTTTAAGTTTATCGAGTGATGGTAGTATTTTGGCTATTGGAGCAGTAGGTAACAATGGAAATGGAATTAGTTCAGGTCATGTGCGGGTTTATGAGAAGCAATCAGGTAGTTGGGTACAATTAGGCTCAGATATAGAAGGAGGGCAAGCAGGTGATGGTTGTGGAAATAGCGTAAGTTTATCGAGCGATGGAAATATCGTGGCTATTGGAAGTTTATCAGGTCATGTACGGGTTTATGAAAACCAATCTGGTAATTGGGTTATAGTAGGCTTAAATATCGATGGAGAAGAAGCAAGTGATAGCATGGGAACAAACGTAAGTTTATCGAGTGATGGCAGTGTTGTGGCTATTGGTGCTGGAAGTAATGATGGAAATGGAATTAGTTCAGGTCATGTGCGGGTTTACGAGAACCAATCAGATAGTTGGGTACAAGTAGGCTCAGATATAGATGGTGAGGAAGCAGAGGATTTTAGTGGAGAAAGCGTAAGTCTTTCCAGTGATGGAAGTATTGTGGCTATTGGAGCACGAGGTAATGATGGAAATGGAAGCTTATCAGGACATGTGCGGGTTTACAAGAACCAATCAGGTAGTTGGGTACAAATAGGCTCAGATATAGATGGTGAGGAAGCAGGTGATAGCAGTGGAGGAAGCGTAAGCTTATCCAGTGATGGCAGTATTGTGGCTATTGGAGCAAGATCTAGTGATGATAATGGAATTGCCTCTGGTCATGTAAGGGTTTACGATTTATCAGATGTATTGTCAACAGAAGAGCGATCACTTAAAAAAAACTTTAATTTATATCCAAACCCAACAAAAAAAAAATTGACAATTCAATTAGAAAATAATTTGGAATTAAAAAACGTAAACATCTTTAATAACTTAGGACAGTTAGTTTTAACCTCTAAAGAAACGACTATAGATTCTTCAATATTTTCAAAAGGTTTATACGTTGTAGAAATAGAAACCAATAAAGGAAAAGCTTCTAAAAAGCTAATCGTAAAATAGTTTTAGCAACTAATTTAATATGCAAAAGTACTGTAAATTTTACAGTGCTTTTGCATTAATTTAACGGTAACTAAACACTATTTCATTTTAATAACGTAACTTTGCACCAAACTTAATAACCTCTCTTCGCCTTAATTAAGTTTAAAAATGTCATTGCGAGCGCAGCGTGGCAATCTCACTTTAAGAGATTCTTCGTTTCATTCCGAATGACAATTACATTCAATAAGATTACAAATTAAATGACAAAAAAGAAAAAAAGGAAATCATCAAACAATAAGATTTCCAACCTCACAAATACAATTCTTGGTATTTTAAAAAAAGATAGAAACCAAACTTACAACTATAAACAAATTGCAGCAAAACTAGGCGTCAACGATGCCAGTAGTCGCAATCAGATTATAAAAAAACTACAACAGCTTAAAGCAAAACAAGAGATTGAAGAAGTAGATCGTGGTAAATTTAAAGCCATCGTAAATACCGAATATCATACAGGTATTTTAGATTTAGCTTCAAAAGGAAATGGTTATATAATTTCAGACGATTTTGAAGAAGATATCTTCATTGCTTCAAACAACATTAATAAAGCTTTAAATGGTGACGAAGTAGAATTCTACGCCTATAAAAGAAAGCATAGAGGGAAACAAGAAGGAGAAATTACCAATATTATTAAACGTGCAAAAACGGAATATGTTGGAACCATTCAAATTCATGAGAAAAAGAACTTTGCCTTTGTGGTAGTGGATAGCAACAAAATGTACACCGATATTTTTGTACCTATCAATAAAACCATGAAAGCCGAAGATGGTTATAAAGTGTTGGTAGCTTTGGAAGATTGGCCAGAAAAAGCTGATTCGCCCAATGGTAAAGTAATTGAGGTTTTAGGAAAACCAGGAGAACACAGTACGGAAATCCATGCAATTTTAGCAGAATATGGTTTACCAAGCGAATTTCCTCAAGAAGTTGAAGCTTTCGCCAATAAAATAGATACGTCAATTAAGGCTGAAGAAATAGCCAAGCGACGAGACATGCGTAAAGATTTAACCTTTACCATAGATCCAAAAGATGCCAAGGATTTTGATGATGCCTTATCCTTTAAAATTTTAGATAACGGCTTATATGAAATAGGAATTCATATCGCAGATGTTTCCCACTATTTACAACCAGGAACAGTTTTGGACGATGAAGCTTACGAACGCGCCACCTCTATTTATTTAGTAGACAGAGTTGTACCAATGTTACCAGAGGTGTTGTCAAATGGCGCCTGTTCATTACGTCCACATGAAGAAAAATATACCTTTTCTGCCGTGTTTCAGATGAATGATAAATGCGAAATTAAAAAGGAATGGTTCGGAAGAACAGCAACCTATTCTGATGCCCGTTTTGCTTATGAAGAAGCACAGGCAATTATAGAGCGCAATGTCAAACTCAGCGCAGTGGAAGCGCAAAAGAACCCAGAAAAAATTGATACTACAATTCCATCTGAAGTTTCTTTAACCGAACAACAATACAAAACCTCAAATGATATTGCTTTTGCCGTATTAAAAATGAATGATCTTGCCAAAAAAATGCGTTCTAGGCGAATGCGAGAAGGTGCGATTTCTTTTGATAAAGTGGAAGTGAAATTCGATCTGGACGAAGAAGCAAATCCAGTTGGTGTATTCTTTAAGACCAGTAAGGATGCTAATAAATTGATAGAGGAATTCATGTTGTTGGCCAACAGAAAGGTTTCAGAATTTGTCGGAAAACAAAAGAAAACCTTCGTTTATCGTGTACATGATGAACCAGACGAAGCCAAATTAGCACAATTGCAAACCGTTGTGGCCCGTTTTGGACATAAATTAAATTTTAAAGATAAAGGTGGTATCGCTTCGTCTTTAAATAATTTACTAAAAGATGTGGTTGGAAAAAAAGAACAAAATTTAGTGGATACGCTGACGATTAGAACCATGTCTAAAGCCGAATATACCACACACAATATTGGGCATTATGGTTTAGCATTCGACTATTACAGTCACTTTACCTCGCCAATCCGTCGTTATCCAGATGTGATGGCGCATCGCTTATTACAACGTTATTTGGATGGTGAAAAATCCGCTAACGAAGAGATTTACGAAGAGAAATGCAAGCATTCAAGTAACATGGAATATTTAGCGACTAAAGCCGAACGTGATTCGATTAAATACATGCAGATTCGTTTTATGCAAGATCATCAAGACGAAGAGTTTATGGGTGTTATTTCTGGAGTTACAGATTGGGGAATTTATATAGAAATTATTTCCAATAAATGTGAAGGCATGGTCAGTGTGCGGGATATGAAAGATGATCATTACCAGTTTGACCAAGACCAGTATGCTATGATTGGTAAAAAATCAGGAACTATGTATCAACTTGGGGATGAAGTTATTGTAAAAGTTAAAAATGCAGATTTAACGAAGAAGCATTTGGATTTTTATATGGTCGGAAAACCGGATTAGTTTACGGTCGCAGCCTGCCCGTACCGAAAAGGCACGTTCGGGCGGGTCTCAGTTTTCAGTAAAAAAAAGTGATAAGAATTTCACTAATAATCACTAATCGTTTTTGATCAAATTTGTATTTGTGCTAATTCGTGAAATTCGTGTAAAAAATGTATTTAGAATGAAAGAATTCATTTTACAAATGGATTTTTTTTTAGTTTTACATTGACATTAGTTCATTTCAAAAATCAATAAATCATTTTCACATTTATATCCATGAAAATCTGTGTAATCTTTGTGAAAAAAGGAATATCAATATGATCCTAACAACAACCAATTCCATAGAAAACCATAACATCATAAATTACTTAGGTATAGTTACAGGTGTCGCAATCAATAAAGAAACTGTTGCTATGGGTTTTAGTACTTCAAAATATTATACCAAATTGCAAAATAGTATAGAAGCTGTAAAGGAAGAAGCATTTCAAACCTTACAAAATAATGCAGCAAATTTAAAAGCAAATGCGATAGTTGGCATTAAAGTTGAAATCGAACTTACAACCAGTAATTATGCCATGGTTTCCGTAACAGGAACAGCAGTAAAAGTATCCGTATAATAATGAAGACAAGCACAAAAGCAGGTTTATACGTTTTCTTAATATTTGGCGTTACTTATCTAGTCGTAAGATTCGGAATTCAAATGGTATTTAAGGATATCAATATCTACGTATTAACGGCAATTTCGGCCATTATTACTGTAATTTTATCACCACAAAGACGCATTGTTAAGAAACAATCAGGCGACGAAATTCAACTCAAATGGTTGTTCAGTAAAAAAGTAATTACTTTAAAATAAAGAATTATAAACATGAAATATTTAATATTATTAATAGCATTGACTTTGGGTTATAATGGTAATGCCCAAGAATCCATTGAAAAAAAGCTTGGCGAATTTGAAACGGTAAAAGTGTTTGATTTGATTCACGTTAAAATGGTATCTTCTGATGAAAATAAAGTCATCATTTCCGGCGAAAACACTAAAAATGTTGAAGTTGTAAATAACAACGGCACCCTCAAAATAAGAATGACTTTAAAAGAAATTTTTGATGGAAATCATACTACAGTAACACTGTATTACGTCAATGTAGATGTCATTGATGCCAACGAAGGAGCCAATATTACCGTAAATGACGTGATTAAACAATACGAAATAGATTTAAGTGTGCAAGAAGGAGGAGAAATTACGGCAGATTTAGAAACGACTTATGCAAATTTTAAAGCTGTAACTGGAGGGTCTATCCATGTTACTGGAAGCTCAAAAAATCAGGATATTTCTATTTATACAGGTGGTGTTTTTAATGGTAGAGACTTTATTACCGAAAAAGCAGAAGTTAGTATTAATGCTGCTGGAGAAGCAAAAGTAAATGCTACCGAAACAGTGATTGCCAAAGTTAAAGCTGGTGGAACGGTATATATTTACGGTAATCCAGAGCAAATTGATGAGAGCACCATACTAGGTGGAAAAATAAAACGTATGTAAACTCGGCTTAGTTTCTTACATTTGTGTAAACAGTAGTTTATACATGTTAGATGATATCTTAACAGCGATTCCGTTCGGAATTATTTTAGCTTTTACCATTGGTCCTGTTTTTTTTGTGTTATTGGAAACAGGTGCGACCAAAGGTTTTACTAGTGCTGTTATATTCGATTTGGGTGTTATTTTCGCCGACATTGTTTTTATCTTTGTCATCTTTTTAAGTACAGACACGCTTTTAGATAAAATAAAGGACGATCCGAAACTACTGGTTTTTGGTGGTGTTTTACTCATTGTGTATGGGCTTATTAGCTTTATAAAAACCTCAAAATCATTCCGTTCTATTGTTAGGGAACATCATAGCATAGAATTGCCAAAAAAAGACTACGGAAAACTTTTTGTAAAAGGATTTCTACTCAATTTTATCAACATTGGTGTACTCTTAGGCTGGTTGGGTTTTATAGTTATAGGAACATCCATTACAAACTCAGAAAATGGTGTACTCATCTTTATTTCAACGATGCTCATTTCCTACTTCCTAACTGATTTAGTAAAAATTGCCGCCGCAAAACGCTTACGAAGCAAATTGACACCAAGACGTATTTTTAAGACCAAGAAAATAGTGGCTTTAGTAATTTTGATTTTTGGTATTTTTCTATTGGTTCAAGGTCTTTTTCCTACGGTTTATGAAAAAAGTATTGAACAAATTGAACGGGTTAATCCTATTGATTAAATCACAAGAAATAAAAATCCCTGAGCATAAGTTGAAAGTTTGTCAAGGTGTCGAACGTTGCGAATTTTAAAGAGAATTGCTCTAGCTGGATTAAGGCTTTAATTAATTTTTTATCAATAATAAACTTCTAAATTTTCTGATAGGCTATTGAGGCGTAAAATTCATGTCTGATTCAAACGGTGTAAATCTTAATCTAAATTTTCTTAAAATTTAAAAATAAAAAACCCTCAACATAAGTTGAAGGTTTCTTGAGATGTCCAACGCACCAAAAAGTTGGAAGAACCGCTGTAGATGGTGAGAGAGTTTAATTAATTTTTTATAAAAATTAAGAATAAAAAAACCTCTAAGTTTCCTTAGAGGTTTTAGAGGTGTCGAGCGGATTCGAACCGCTGTAGATGGTGTTGCAGACCACTGCCTAGCCACTCGGCCACGACACCTTAAATGAGAGTGCAAATATATAAATTATATACTTTTTAAGCTACATAGGATTACTTTTTTCGTTTTTTGGTCATTTTAATGGTAACCATCTCAACGTCACCACCAATGGGAGGATTAATTTTACTCACGGCAACTGTGGCTTTAGTAATTAAAGAAGCTTCACCCAAAACACGGTCTAAAATACGTTTGGCAACCGTTTCCAAAAGTTTAGACGGAACAGCCATTTCTTCCCTAACCACTCTATTTAGTAGCACATAATCTACTGTATCGCTCAAGGCATCAGATTCTGAAGACGTTTTTAAATTGGCCTTAACTTCCAAATCTACTCTATAATCACTACCAATCGCTGTTTCTTCTTTTAAGCAACCATGATTGGCAAAGACTCTTATGTTTTCAACTTTTATTGTTCCCATGATGCAAAAGTAATCTAAAAGTCTTGATTCTTAATTTCTAATTAAAGGTGGTTTGTTATCTGTTTTATTTAACCAGTAAATAAATCAAAAATATTACTAAGTGCACCAGTTTTAGCCTTATAAAACTCAGTATAACTGCATTTTTTACAGGTAACAGAGCTAAATTTCTTATTCTGAACGTCAAATATTTTAGATAATGTACCACCTGTAGCTCTCATTTCGCCAACTTCATATGTGGTATTATTGCATTTTGGACATTTATAATGCATATTAAATATAATTTTTATTCATAGTATTAGTATAATCAGGTATAGAAAAGTTACACTATTGATGTACAATTTATGTAATTTTGCGTAGTCCTAATGCCCAATACCTAATACCTGAAAAATGTCAGAAGAAACAAAGTCACTCAATTTTATTGAGCACATCATAGAAGAAGATTTAGAAAACGGTTTACCAAAAGAAAAACTACGTTTTCGTTTTCCACCAGAACCAAATGGCTATTTGCACATCGGACATACCAAAGCCATTGGTATTAGTTTTGGGCTAGGAGAGAAGTACGATGCACCAGTGAATCTAAGATTCGATGATACCAATCCTGCTAAAGAAGAACAAGAATATGTCGATGCCATTAAAAAAGATATTGCTTGGTTAGGTTATCAATGGGAAAATGAATTGTACTCGTCCGATTATTTTCAGAAGCTGTACGATTGGGCTATTATGATGATAAAAGATGGTAAAGCTTATGTAGATTCCCAATCTTCGGAAGCTATGGCAGAGCAAAAAGGGACACCAACACAAGTAGGTACAAATAGTCCATATAGAAATCGAAGTGTTGAAGAAAATCTAGATTTATTCCAACGTATGAAAGCTGGAGAATTTCCCGCTGGTACACATGTCCTTCGTGCTAAAATAGACATGGAAGATCCAAACATGCTAATGCGAGATCCTATTATGTATCGTATTATGTTTGCACATCACCACAGAACTGGCGACGATTGGTGTATTTATCCAATGTACGATTGGACCCATGGGGAAAGTGATTATCTGGAACAAATTTCACATTCCTTATGTTCTCTGGAATTTAAGCCACACAGAAAACTTTACGATTGGTTTAGAGATAATGTTTACGAATACAGTAGTGACAGACTACCATTACCACCAAAACAAAGGGAATTTGCACGTTTAAACCTCAGTTATACCATAATGAGCAAGCGTAAGTTATTGCGCTTGGTGGAAGAAGGTATCGTTTCAGGTTGGGATGATCCACGTATGCCAACCATCTCTGGTTTGCGTCGTCGTGGTTACACACCAAATTCAATCAGAAAATTTATTGAAAAAGTTGGTGTAGCTAAACGTGAAAATGTGATTGATGTATCACTTTTAGAATTCTGCATTCGTGAGGATTTGAATAAAACAGCCAATCGTGTGATGGCCGTTTTAGATCCAGTGAAAGTTGTCATTACCAATTATCCTGAAGACAAAGTTGAATGGTTAGAAGCTGAAAATAACCAGGAAGACGAATCTGCGGGCTATAGAAAAGTGCCATTTGCAAGGGAAATTTATATTGAAAAAGAAGATTTTAAGGAAGAAGCTAGTGCTAAGTTTTTTAGGTTACAACTGGAAGGCGAAGTCCGTTTAAAAAACGCCTACATCATCAAAGCCAATAGTGTTGAAAAAGATGCTAATGGAAACATTACTGAAATCCATTGCACCTATGATGAAGACACCTCTAAAAAAGTAAAAGGAACGTTGCACTGGGTGTCGATAGAACATGCCATTACCGCCGAAATTAGGGAATATGACCGTTTATTTATGCACGAGTCGCCAGATACGGACAAGGACAAGGATTTTATGGAATATCTAAATCCCAAATCCTTAACCATCAAAACGGGTTATGTAGAACCAAGTTTGGCAGATGCCAAAGTAGGAGAGCGGTTCCAATTTCAACGCTTAGGCTATTTTAATGTTGATGATGATTCCACACCAGAACAATTGGTGTTCAACAAAACCGTGGGATTAAGAGATAGTTGGGCAAAACAAAAGCCTAAACCAAAAAATAATCAGAACAAGTCCAAGCCTCAACAACAAAAGCGATCTGCTATTAGTGTGATTCAACAATTAGGTAAGAAATACACCAACTATTCTGAAGAAAAACAAATAAAAACCAAAGCAGAAATACAAAAGCTTGCAAAAAATGTCAGTTACGACGATTTAGAGCCCTTATTTGGCACTGCAGTAAAAAAAGCAGGCACACGTATCGCTGTTTTAATTGCGTTAAAAGTGTTGCTTAAAAATGGCTTGCAACGCAATGATGCTATCGATGAATTTATAGTTAAAGCGAAGGAAGATAAAAATGAGATTTTAGTGACTGAAGCTTCTGAAGTTTAACATTTAATTTGAGATTGTAAGAGTTAAAATATATAACTTTAATACTACGCCATTAATTATGAATAAATCTCAAAAAATACTCACAGAAATTTCAACAGTTACAAGGGATACTGAAGATAATTATCCTGAACTTCAAAATTACTTGGATGAAACCAAAAGTACTTTGCCTTCGGGTTCCATTAATAGTGCAAGTTTAGATGAAGAGGATTTAAAGAATTATTTGAACCAGCTCAAAGAAAAGCGAGATAAATACAAAGAAGACGGTCAGTGATCTTTTTATTTTGTATTCAATAAAAACCTCAGAATCCACAGTTCTGAGGTTTTTTTGTACATTTAATTCTTATTAACCAACTAAAAATCTAAACAATATGGAATTACCAATTAATCCAATCGCAATTCCGATAGCAGCAGTTGCAGCTTTATTTATCGGAGCATTATGGTACAATCCAAAATTCGGATTCGGAATCACCTGGATGCGAGCCGCAGGAATGACCGAAGAACGTATGAAAAGCGGCAACATTGCTGTTATATTTGGCTTAGCATTACTTTTTGCTGTGATGTTAAGTATTTTATTAATGCAATTTACAAACCATCAATGGGGCGCTTTTGGCATGGTAGGAGGAAATCCAGAACTTGTGAAAAACACCTCTTTTGATGCTTTTATGGCAGAGTATGGCAATGCATTTAGAACTTATAAACACGGTGCACTGCATGGTGCTATATTTGGCGTACTTGGAGCGCTTCCAATTCTTGGGACTATTGCACTTTTTGAACGTAAAAGCACCAAATATATTTTTGTAAATGCTGGTTATTGGATTGTGACCTTGACCGTTATGGGAAGTATTCTTTGTGGTCTATAATTAAAATATAAAACAAAAACCTCGAAAATTATGAACTGCACCCAAAAAGTTAGACACTATTCAAATGTGTTTTTATGGGAAGAAAAGCTAAGTATAGTTATGAATTTAAAACTTCGTTGCGTAAAGCAAGTTTTAAATCATCATCAAACAGTGGAAGCTGTTTCAGAATTAAATGGTTGTCATCACACAACACTTCATGATTGGATTCGTTTTTATGAGAAATATGGCAAAAAAGCGTTGTTACCAAGAAAAAACAAAGTCTACAGTTTACCTTTCAAGATCAAAGTTTTAGAAGCTATTGAAGAAGATTCGCTATCTTTTAGTCAAGCTTGTTTGAAGTTTAATATTCCTACTAAATCTGTAATTATGAATTGGCAGAAGACCTACAAAAAGTCAGGTATCAAAGGCTTAAACAATAAATCTAGGGGGAAACCAAAATCTATGCAGTTTAAGAGAGCAAAAAAGAAATCCAGCAAACCGTTAACTAGAGAGGAAGAACTTCTAATTGGAAAATGAATCCTTACGGGCAGAACTGGACTTGCTAAAAAAGTTACAAGCCTTAATTCAAGAAGAGCAAAGCAAAAAACGCAAGCCATAACAGAATTAAGGCATAAGTATGATTTGGAACTATTACTAAAACATACCAATATGGCAAGAAGCAGTTATTATTATCATCGAAAAAGAAATAATCTAGAAGATAAATATAAAGAGATAAAGCAACTAATCAGCAAGGTTTATCATCGTCATAAAGGCAGGTACGGTTATAGAAGAATAACTCTAGAGATCAATAAGAGAGGTTTTGTGATCAATCACAAGACCATACTCAAGCTAATGGGAGAACTAGGTTTAAAAAGCCGTATAAGAGCTAAAAGATATAAATCTTATAAGGGGCAAATTGGTGAAACGGCACCCAATATATTACAACGTAATTTCAAAACCATTTGCCCAATCAAAAATGGGCAACTGATATTACTGAATTTAAAGTCTTTAAAGATAAGCTATACCTGTCGCCAATAATTGATCTGTACAATGGAGAAATAATAAGTTATGAACTCTCTGAAAAACCTAATTTTAAACAGGTAGTGTCAATGCTCAAAAAGGCTTTTAAAGAGACTCCTGGCCAGACCGAATTAATATTACATTCAGATCAAGGTTGGCAATATCAAATGAAGCAATACCAAAGATTATTACAAGAAAAAGGGATCACCCAAAGTATGTCTCGTAAAGGAAATTGCTTAGACAATGCAGTAATAGAAAATTTCTTTGGAATTATAAAATCTGAATTGTTTTACTTGAATAAATACAAATCCATATCCCAGTTAAAAACTGATATAAAGGAGTATATAGATTATTATAACAGGGACAGGATTAAACTAAATTTAAAAGGAATGAGCCCGATAGAGTATCGAACTCATCATTATCAAAATAAATTATAAATTTGTCTAAGCTTTTGGGTTCACTCTATTAACTTATCGAGGTTTTTGTGAGTAAATTTTTTAACTAATCTTCTATCGCTTCGACCTTCATATCATCTTCAGGAATATTGAGCTGAGTTTCAAAATTCGGTAGAACTTTTTCAGTTAAATCCGTATTTTTAAGTTGTTTGGCTTCAATAAACCACCAATGTTTATCAACCTCATTGTAGATACCTAAAAGATAGCTTTTAGAGGAAATACGTTGTCCAGACATTACCATCTGATTAAAACCTTCAATAACGCAGCGAAACTGACCTTGTTCATTTACAATTTCGGACACACCGTTGACATCTGCTTTTTCAAACACAAAGCCTTGAGCTTTCATGCCATCAAAAGTTGTTTGTAAAACGTTTAAGGCAGCATCTTTTCCACCCATCATTTCCAAAACGGAAGGAAGCGTATGTTTAAGAACCGTTTCAAAATCCATATCTAATGTGGCTTTTGAGGTTATTTTAGCATCTTTTAGGGCCTCTGCTTTGGTTTGGGAAAATAGATTGGTGCTTATTGCTAAAATGACCAAAAACACTATTTTTTTTACTCTATTCATCGTCCTTTTTTTTATTTTTTTGAGCTTTCATAGCTTCACCAATCTGGTTACTAGCTGTAAAACTAGCGACCATATCGTTGAGCATCTGACTACCTGCTTGTGGCGAATTCGGTAATAAAATCAAATTACTATTGGTTTCTTGTCCAATAGCTTGTAAGGTATCGTAATGTTGGGTAACAACGATTAATGCAGAAGCTTCCTGGGAGTTAATACCAACTCTATTTAAAACATCCACGGATTCTTCCAATCCTCGAGCAATCTCGCGTCGTTGATCTGCAATACCTTGTCCTTGTAAACGCTTACTTTCGGCTTCCGCTTTTGCTTTTTCAACAATTAAAATACGTTGCGCATCACCTTCATACTGAGCCGCTGTTTTTTCTCTATCTGCCGCATTTATCCGGTTCATAGCTATTTTTACTTGAGGATCTGGGTCAATATCAGTAACTAAAGTTCTAATAATATCAAAGCCATAATCCATCATGGCATCATTTAATTCTGCTTTTACGGCTAATGCAATATCATCTTTTTTTACAAAAACATCGTCTAATTTCATTTTTGGCACTTCGGCACGTACCACATCAAATACATAACTTGTAATTTGTTCATGCGGATAATCTAATTTATAGAAGGCATCATATACACGTTCTGTAACGACTTTATACTGCACAGAAACTTTCAGTTTTACAAATACATCATCCAAAGTTTTGGTTTCTATGATAACATCCAATTGTTGAATTTTTAAACTCAATCGACCAGCAACCTTATCTACTAGAGGGATTTTCATTTGTAAGCCAGAATGTCTAATGCTTTGAAATTTACCGAAACGCTCTATAATCGCTGCGGTTTGTTGTTTCACTAAAAAAAAGGATGAAGCTAATATGACTAATCCAAAAATTAGAATAGGAACTAAGATAAAATTACCCATAACGTGTTGTTTAAGTTTGAAAAAATAAGAAACACTAAAAGTAAGTTATTTTAAATTATTATTGAGACTATTTGAAATGAACTACGATTATGAGAGAGGTAATGTCATTGCGAGGACGAAGGACGCGGCAATCTTATTGTTAACGAATGAATTTCATCATCCAACAATTCCACTTCCGCTTTAACCGATGAAATATCATCAGATTTTATAGTGTCACCATTTTTAGTATAACCAACATAATTACGCCAACCCTCAGAGCGCAATTCACGTCGTTTACGTATTAACTCATAAAGTGAATTGTCTTTTAAACGTTCAATTTCCAAATTAGGATTTTCAATGGTAATTTCAGGATATATATCATTTAGAATCTTTTTAGCCATATAGAAATGTCCTATTTTGTTGGGATGAACACCATCTGGCACAAACGTGGAATCTGATTTTATACGCTTCATAGTTGTCAAAATAGAATCCAGATGATGGTGTAAATTCACGACATGTAATGCTTCTGTTTCTAGATTCAACAACCAATTTGAATAAACGGTTAATACGTCATTATATTTATAATAAGGATGCCAATATTCATAAGGTTCACCTGCTTTCGACACACGATTTTCAATTGGATTAGGGTCAAAAACCGTCGGAGTCATCAAAATAAGTTGAGCACCATGCGTTTCAACCTTGGTTTTCAATTCTAAAATCCCCTTTTTGTAGGCTTCAAACCTTAAACTATCCAGTGGATGGTAGTTGCCATCATTCATACCATAACACGCCAAAACTACTTCTGGTTTTATGATGTGTAAAGCACTGTCTAATCGTTTTCTAACATTTGGTCTAGGAAAATCACGACCAGATTCCGAAGTTCCAGAAATAGTTTCACCAGATAAACCAATACTGATAATATCTAATTGATTATCAGGATAGTGTGTTCTTAAATAATATTCCATAAAGTCCACATAACCACCATGTTGTGTGATACTATTGCCTAAAATCAATACACGTTTATTGTGTAAAGGCAATTCTTTTTCAATTGAATTTGTATCTGCTTTTTTTTCATTTTTACATGAAGTGCAAAAGCAAAGAAGAATCACTAGAATAAAAAAATATGACTTCATGTTTTTCATATTTTCAGACCTTTCAGGTTTTCAAAACCTGAAAGGTCTAGAATTATTTCTCTTTAATCAATCTCTCAATACGCTGAACCGTTTCAGCCTTCCCAATCATAAACATTATATCAAAAACATCAGGTCCTTGTAAAGCACCAACCAGAGCCAAACGTAATGGCATCATTACTTTACCAAATCCGATATTGTTATCAGTAATCCAACCTTTAATTTTAGCTTGTAAATTTTGAACCGTAAATTCCTTTGTTATTGTAACAATGCGAATTACTTCTTGAAGAAGTGCGGGAGTTTCATCCTTCAAAGCTTTTTTAGACGCTTTTTCGTCATAAGACGTTGGCGCTGTAAAAAAGAAGTGACTCAATTCCCAAAAATCCTGAACAAATGTGGCGCGTTCCTTTATTAAACCAACCACTAAAGCGATATAATTGATATCAAAGTCCGCCAATTCTGGTCGAATCGCTTTAAATTGTGCAGCCAAATCCAAATCTAGCTGTTGTTGCATATAATGATGATTGAACCACTTGGTTTTATCTGGATCAAATCGCGCACCTGCTTTATTTACGCGTGCTAAATCAAAATCCGAAACCAATTGTTCTAAGCTGAAAATTTCTTGTTCCGTACCAGGATTCCAACCTAAAAACGCCAAGAAATTGACAACAGCTTCAGGAAAATAACCTTCTTCCTTATAACCTATAGATACATTACCATCTGGAGCTGTATATTCTAAAGGAAAAACAGGAAAGCCCATTTTGTCGCCATCACGTTTGCTAAGTTTTCCTTTTCCTGTTGGTTTTAAAATCAACGGTAAATGTGCAAATTCAGGTGCTTCCCAACCAAAGGCATCATATAATAATTGATGTAAGGCTAAAGATGGTAACCATTCTTCACCACGAATCACATGCGTGATTTCCATTAGATGGTCATCTACAATATTCGCCAAATGATAGGTTGGCATACCATCGCTTTTAAAGAGAACTTTATCGTCCAATACATTGGTATCAATGGTCATATTGCCACGGATAGTATCCGTAAGATGCAAGGTTTTATCTTGAGGTGATTTAAAACGAATCACATAGTCCTCACCAGCATCAATTTTAGCTTTCGTTTCCGCTTCAGGCAAAACCAAAGAATTAATCAAACGGCCTTTTTCACGGTTATGCCAGTTGTAGATGAAGGTTTTGCCTTCGGCTTCGTGGCCTTTTCTGTGTCCATCTAATTGCTCAGCCGTATCAAAAGCATGATAAGCGTTGCCATTGGCAATTAATTCGTCCGCATATTGTTTATATAAATCTTTGCGTTCGCTTTGTCGGTAAGGACCGAATTTTCCGTTCTTATTGCCTGCACTGACAGTCAAATGCGGGCCTTCATCGAAGGAAATGCCACACCAATTTAATGCTTCAACAATATAAGCTTCTGCACCTTCAACATAACGGTTTTGGTCTGTATCTTCAATACGAAGCACGAAATCGCCACCCTGTTTTTTGGCAAATAAATAGTTGAATAAAGCGGTTCTCACACCACCAATATGTAATGGTCCTGTTGGACTTGGTGCAAATCGCACACGTACTTTTTTAGACATAACTGGAAAATAGTAATAGTTTGTCATCCTGAATTTATTTCAGAATCTTGTACAAAGATAAAATTATAGCTTCGAAGTTGGAAGTGCGAAGCATGAAGTTTTTTTAGTGAAACACTATTTTTACAAGTTGCCAAACAATCCATTCTAAATAGTTAGTTGAACTAATCCCGCTATTTGGGAGGGATTCACTGGTTTGAAAAGAAATGCACGAATTTTGACAAAAAATTAGTCTCTTAAAAATCTTATTCAACAATCATCTTCCTTGGTACTCGTTTATTCATAATCTTAAACCATAAAGGCGGAATCATAGCCAAAACCATAGACGTTGGATAGCCAAAAGGCATTTGTGGGCTTTCGCTATGGCAATCTAAAACTTGATATTTTTTTGAGGATTTGTAATGATGATCACTATGTCGAGTCAATTCATATAACACAATTCTCCCAATAACGTGATTAGAATTCCAAGAGTGCATTTCCTTAACACGTTCATAACGTCCTGATTTTGTTTTCAACCTTAATAACCCATAATGTTCAATATAATTAACGGTTTCGAGAAGAACAAATCCAACAATTCCAGCGCAAACAGCAAATAGTAAAGCAGAGGTACCGAATAGTAATGCAATGGCAATTACATAGCCTATTTGAAAGATAGAATACCAAAATAGGTCATTGTAAATACTGAGAAATCGGGATTCTCTATTTTTCAACAACTTAAGCTGAATTTTCCAAGCATTAACATATTGCCGAAATGTTGAGGTGAACCAAAAGGAGTATACATTTTGGTTATAGCGTGCCGTTGCAGGATCTTCCGGAGTGGCTGCATGTAAATGATGACCAAAATTATGTTCAATATAAAAGTGCATATAAAAAGCGGGTAGAAGTAGTGCTTTACCCAAAAAGCGTTCGTTTGTAGCTTGTCTGTGCCCGAGTTCGTGAGCGACATTAATGCCATTAACACCCAAAACAATACCAACGGAAAAAATGATACCGACAAATTCGTAAGTTAGCAGTGCTACGTTTGAAACTGTAAAAAGACTATAAATAACCAAACTAAAAACAATTGGAAGATTCAAATACAGCAACCAGTCAAACAACTTAATTTTTAATTTACTTTCAACTTCATCAGGTTTCAAATTATTGGTATCTATTGGAAAAATAAGTTCTAAAATGGGAATACAAACAAACGCATAAAATGGTGTTGCCCAAACCCAATAGCCTCTGAGTGTTAATCCTAAAAAACAAACTAAAGGAATTGTGAATGCTGCTAAGTATTTTAAATCTTTCATGCATTAAATTGTTGTACTAAATGTCATTCTGAGCGCAGTCAAAACGTCATAGACTTTAGTTCTTTTAATCGTTAAAACTCAAAATGCTAAATATTTCAACCCAATTTAACACCTTAGACCTCTAAATTAACAGAATCTTACCAATTTTAACGAAATTGCATATAAAATAAAATCGTAGATTAGACGGTTAGTAAGTGTTGACTGTTGAGTGATGTATTAGCTATTAGTCTTGAGATACAAACAATGAAACCCTAGAGGAAGCAATGTTAGAAAAATTATAATTAACGTACAATCTCATAAAACGAATATCAAAAGATTGTAAAGTACAAAAGTTCCGACAAAGTCGGACTCAACGATTTTCAGAAATAATGAACCATAAATAGAGTTAATTTATGAAATCTAGAATTGGAACACTAGATTATATAAGGAAATAGAATTATTAATGTATCAGCGAATGATGCTTGCAAATGTGCAACATTCACGAAAACAAAATTAAAACAATAGGAATAAATGAGTAATTTCCTAACAAATCGTTTTGATTTTCCTGCCTGCCGGCAGGCAGGTTGGTTCGTTTAGCATCAAGGCAATTGCTAAGCACATTATGAGAACATATATAAACAATAAGAATAAACGAATAAAATTAACAGAGAAAAAAGAAAAGAAAAATATTAAATGAGCAATTTCAATACCATAAAACAAAAATTAGAACAGTTCATTAAAAGGTATTACACCAATGAACTGCTAAAAGGCGCCATCTTATTTTTCGCCATTGGTTTGCTATACCTCATTATCACATTATTCGTAGAATACGTGTTATGGCTCAATCCAACAGCAAGAACTATACTATTCTGGACATTTGTTGCCGTAGAACTAGCACTTTTTGTAAAATTCATAGCCATTCCATTAGCGCATTTATTCAAACTGCGAAAAGGCATCAATTTTGAAACCGCTTCCAAATTAATTGGTAGTCATTTTCCAGAGGTTAACGATAAATTGCTGAATGTGCTTCAACTCAATAAAAATCTAGAACAATCCGATTTATTAATCGCAAGTATAGAGCAAAAATCCCAAGAATTGCAGCCTATTCCGTTTAAATCGGCTATTAATTTTAAGTCGAATACCAAATACCTAAAATATGCGGCAATTCCCGTCGCTATATTGTTATTGTCCTTTTTAACAGGAAAAATAAATTGGTTTAGCGATAGTTACGAACGTGTTGTAAATTATAAAACCGCTTACGAACCACCAGCACCTTTTCAGTTTTTTGTATTGAACGAACCCTTGCAAGCCATAGAGAATAAAGACTTTAAATTAAAAGTATCAACTGTTGGAAACGTTATTCCCGAAAACGCCCAGATTAAATTCAACGGTCAGTCTTACTTTTTACAGCAAGTTGCAGCCGGCGAATTTCAATTCACCTTTAGTTTACCTAAAGAAGCTTTAGAATTCAATCTCTCTGCCAACGATGTTACCTCAAAACCTTATCAATTAAATGTGGTCAATACACCAAACCTGATTAATTTTGAAATGGTTTTAGACTATCCTGCACACACTAAAAAGCAGGATGAGGTTTTGAAGAGTACAGGTTCTGCTGTCATTCCTGAAGGTACCAATGTAACATGGAAAGCCAAAACAAAATCAACCACAGGAGTTCAAATTTATGCTGAAGACACCTTAAGTTTTAAACCAAGCGAGAAGGGCAATTTTGAAGCGACAAAACGACTCTATAAAAACTATAATTACAGCATCACAACCAGTAACAACGACCTGAAGGATTACGAAAATTTAGCATACAATATCAATGTGGTCAAAGATATTTATCCAGAGATGAATATCAAGGTTCAAAAAGACTCAATAGATCAGCAAAGCCTTTATTTCTATGGACAAGCGAGCGATGACTACGGATTAACAAAGCTGCAGTTAGTATATTATCCGGCTGAGGATGAGTCCAAAAAAGTGGTTGAGCCTATCAGTATATCAAAATCAAATTTTAGTGAGTTTGTCAGTGCATTTCCCAATCAGTTTAATTTGGAAGAAGGGGTCAGTTACCAACTCTATTTTGAAGTGTTTGACAACGATGCCATTCACAATTACAAACGCACCAAAAGTTCTGTTTTTAGTTACCGAAAATTAACCGAAGATGAAGAAGAACAGAAGCAACTCAATGAGCAAAACGAAACCATAAAAGACATCAGTAAAACTTTTGATAAGCTTCAAGAGCAAGATAAACAACTTGAAGAATTATCAAAAACACAAAAGGAAAAAGAAAGCTTAAATTTTAATGACAAGAAGAAATTTGAAGAGTTCTTAAAACGTCAGAAAAATCAGGAGCAGTTGATGAAAAATTTCAACAAAAAACTTCAGGATAATTTAGAAGAATTTCAAAAGGACGAAAAGAAAAATGATCAATTTAAGGAGGACTTAAAAGAACGTTTAAAAGAAAATGAAGAACAACTCAAGAAAGATGAAGAACTTTTAAAAGAACTAGAAGAGTTAAAGGATAAAATCAATAAAGAGGAATTCACTCAAAAACTAGAAGAATTAGCTAAACAAAATAAGAATAAGAAACGTAGCATGAAACAACTTTTGGAATTGACCAAGCGGTTTTATGTGATGAAGAAAGCAGAAAAAGTCTCTAGCGAATTGGAAAAATTAGCTGAAGAACAGGAAAAGTTAGCCGAAAAAGACAAAGCGAACACCAAAGAAGCGCAGGAAAAGTTGAATAATAATTTTGATCAACTTCAAAAAGACATCGAAGAGTTGAAACGAGAGGACAGGCAACTTCAAAAACCAATGAAAATTGAAAGGGATGAGTTTTTGGAGGATGAAATAAAGTTCGATCAAAAAGAAGCGAAAGAAGCATTAGAAAAGAAGGAAGAGAGCGAATCTAAAGCGAAGCCACAGGAAGCTCAGGAGCAGCAAAAGAAAGCGAAAGAAAATCAAAAGAAAGCCGCTAAAAAAATAAAACAAATGAGTGAGATGATGAAAATGAAAGCTGGAGGTGGCGGTGGAGGCGATCAAATGTCTGAAGATATTGATGCCTTACGTCAAATTCTAGAGAATTTGCTGCTATATTCTTTTGATCAAGAAGGACTTATGGAAACATTTGAAAGCATAGGTATCAATAATAACAACTACGGAAAGTATATAATTGAACAAAGTAATTTAAGAGAACATTTTGAACATATCGACGATAGTCTATTTGCCTTATCCTTAAGGCAACCAAAGATTTCTGAAAAGGTCAATTCCCAGATTACTGAGGTCTATTTTAACATCGACAAAGCCCTAGAACAACTTTCTGAAAATAGATTATATCAAGGTGTCGGTGCACAGCAATATGCTGTCACCTCAACCAATGAATTGGCAAGTTTTTTAAGTGATGTTTTAGATAATATGGAAATGTCTATGAATCCGTCTCCTGGTCAAGGGGAAGGCGATTCGCAATTACCGGATATTATTAAATCACAAGAGGAGTTGAATAAGGAAATGGAAGAGGGCGTCAAAAAGCAGGAGGAAGGAAAAAAAGGAGAAGAAGGAAAGGAAGGCGAAGGGGAGAAACCTGGAGAAGAGGGAAAAGAAGGTGAAGGCGAAAAGCCAGGCGAGCAAGGCAAGGATGGAAAAGAGGGCGAAGGCGGAAAGTCTGGCGAAAATGGAGAGCAAAAAGGTGAAGGCAATCAACGCGGCCAAAAAGAAGGTGAAGGTGGAGAGGGTAAAAATGGAGAAGGAAAAGACGGAAAGAATGGTAAAAACGGTAAAAATAGTGGTGACGGATCTGATGGAAATGGCGAAGGCGAAAAGAACAACGGTTATGGCGAAGGCGGAAGTGAAGAACAGAATGGGGAATTATTCAAGATCTACCAACAACAACAGCAGTTGCGTCAAGCGTTGGAAGATCGATTAGCAAAAGAAGGAAAGATTGAATCTGCTGGTGAATTAATTAAACAGATGGAAGATATTGAACTGGATTTGTTGAATACGGGTTTTACCAATCAAACGCTTCAAAAGATGATGGATCTGCAGCATCAGTTGCTTAAATTAGAAAATGCAACCTTCATGCAAGGCCAAGATACAAAGCGGAAATCGGAAACCAATAAAGAGGAATTCAACCAAAATAACCCTAGTCAGATTCCGACAGCGAAACAATATTTTAATACGACTGAAATTTTAAATCGTCAAGCCTTACCTTTGCAGAATCATTTTAAGAAGAAGATTCAAGAGTATTTTAAAAAGGCCGATGATTAGTTTTAACTACGAAACCGATTTTAGTTTAGAACAGGAGATGCAGATTTCCGATTGGATAACAGAAACTATTTTAGAGGAAAATTGTAAAGTAGGCGATATTGATTACATTTTTTGTTCAGATAATTATCTACATCAATTGAATGTCGATTTCTTAAATCATGATACGTTGACGGACATTATTAGCTTTGACTATTCAGTAGGAAAGGAGCTACATGGTGAAATTTATATTTCGGTAGATAGAGTGAAGGAAAATGCTTCTGATTTTGAGGTGTCTTTTGAAAATGAAATGACAAGAGTTATGATTCATGGTATTCTGCATTATTGTGGTTATAAGGATAAGTCTGAAGATGAGGCAAAGTTGATGCGTTCAAAAGAAGATTACTATCTAGCAAAACGAAATTTATAGTCACGATTTGGTTGTATATTCGCGGGCTGAAAAATTCCTTGTTAAAAAGGATAGTTGGTTTTCTCAAATTTATTTAATAAAAAAGAATCCTTATTTCTAAGGAGTATAATTGTTCCACGTGGAACAAAAAGAATTACTATATGTTTAATGATGTTTATGATGTTATAGTTGTAGGAGCTGGCCATGCAGGAAGTGAAGCTGCTGCTGCCGCTGCGAATATGGGAAGTAAGACGTTGTTAATTACAATGAACCTTCAAAATATTGCCCAAATGTCGTGCAATCCAGCTATGGGAGGAATTGCCAAAGGGCAAATTGTAAGAGAGATTGATGCGCTTGGTGGTTATAGTGGCATTGTTTCTGATACTTCGGCTATTCAATTTAAGATGCTTAACAAATCTAAAGGTCCTGCGATGTGGAGTCCAAGAGTTCAATCTGACAGAATGCGTTTTGCTGAAGATTGGCGACTACTTTTGGAAGGCACTGAGAATCTTGATTTTTATCAAGAGATGGTATCGGGTCTATTAGTTAAGAATCATAAAGTAGTCGGCGTAAAAACGTCACTTGGAGTCGAGGTTAAAGGAAAGAGTGTTGTATTAACAAACGGAACATTTTTGAATGGGTTAATTCATATTGGAGACAAAAATTTCGGCGGAGGAAGAGCAGGCGAAAGAGCTGCAACTGGTATCACTGAACAACTGGTGAATTTAGGTTTTGAATCTGGAAGAATGAAAACTGGAACACCGCCAAGAGTTGATGGTCGTTCTCTGGACTTTTCTAAGATGATAGAACAGCCAGGTGATGAAAATCCTGAAAAGTTTTCTTATTTAGATACTACAAAACCACTAAAAGAACAACGGTCGTGTCACATGTCTTACACGAGTGAATTAGTTCATGATTTGTTGCGTGAAGGTTTCGACCGTTCGCCAATGTTTAATGGAAGAATTAAAAGTGTGGGACCGCGTTATTGTCCATCTATTGAAGATAAGATAAATCGATTTGCGGATAAAGATAGGCATCAATTATTCGTAGAGCCCGAAGGTTGGAATACCTGTGAGTATTATATTAATGGGTTTTCCACATCGTTGCCAGAAGATGTTCAATTTAAAGCGTTGCGTTCTGTCGTTGGCTTTGAAAAAGTAAAATTCTTCAGACCGGGTTATGCTATTGAGTATGATTATTTTCCACCAACACAATTGAAACACACCTTAGAGACTAAACTTGTCGAGGGTTTATATTTCGCTGGACAAATTAATGGAACCACAGGATATGAGGAAGCAGCGTCCCAAGGTTTAATGGCAGGAATAAACGCCAGCTTAAAAGTGCAAGAGAAGGATGCGTTTACGTTACAAAGAGATGAAGCCTATATAGGTGTTTTGATCGATGATTTAATAACCAAAGGAACTGAAGAACCTTATAGAATGTTTACATCTCGTGCAGAGTATAGAACACTTTTAAGACAAGATAATGCTGATTTTAGGTTAACACCTAAAGGTTATAAATTGGGGTTAGCTTCTGAAAAACGTTTGAAACGAATGGAAGAAAAGGAATCCAAGTCCGTGGCATTTGTGCAATTTTTTAGAGATACGAGTGTGACGCCTGAAGAGGCTAATCCTGTGTTGGAATCAAAGAATTCGGCACCTGTAAAACAGCAAGACAAAATGTTTAAGTTGTATGCGAGACCAAATATTACGATTGATGATGTACGTAAATTTGATGCAGTTGAGTCCTATATTCAAGAACATGATTTAGATACCGAAGTTATAGAGCAAACAGAAATACAAGTCAAATATTCCGGATATATAGAAAAGGAAAAGAATAATGCGGATAAATTAAATAGGCTTGAAAATTTAAAGATTCCTGCTGATTTTGATTATTCGAAACTAAAATCAATGAGTATTGAGGCTCGGCAAAAATTGAGTAAGATTCAGCCCGTAACTATTTCACAGGCGTCTAGAATTAGTGGTGTCAATCCTAACGATATTTCTGTTTTATTGGTTTATTTAGGACGTTAAATTCCTGCGATAGCTGTAATTTCGGAAATAAATAAATGAATGTTCCACGTGAAACAATTAGTACAATTCATGAAAAACACCCCTAAAGTCCCCTCAGTGATTTTAATTTTTTTAAACAAAAGACGTATATCTGAAAACGTTATTTTCAATCCGTAAATTGTCCCCCTTGAGGGGACTTTAGGGGTGTTATTAGAATTATAACGTATAGTTCCACGTGAAACAATTTTAAAATAACAGTAAAGATTTAGGGATAAACTTTAAAATTTAATGAAAAATTGGGGAAGAATATCAGCGAAAGCATCTTAAATATTGAGGTTTATAGTTTTGCTCAACACATAGGAAATACTTTTCTAAATGTTTTTTTATATATGTTTTGCGCTTATATTTTTTCCATTTTTATAGTAGGCGATAAATCTAATCAAGTGTCGATTTTGTTATTTTATGTTTGTATCACTATCATTATTTTTATTATGAATATTCTATATAGTTTCAGAAAACCTTACACATACATATATAGTATTTCAATTGAAAATGAGCTAATCACAATTAAGTTTCGCAAGCTATTTAATAATCAGTTTGAAGAGGTTAACATTAATGATATAGATATGAAGTTAGAGATTATAGGAAAGAAAAATTTAAGTCTTAAAATATGTGGTTTTAATAATGGAAAGAATTTTTGTATTGAGCAGCCTGAAATATTTCAATGGAAAAAGAAATTATTGAATAATACTTATGATACATTAGATGGAATAATTACATCTAAAACTAAATAATAAATAAAGTATAAAATTCATAAATAAGTGCCAAAATCATACCCAACATACCTAACCTTAAAAGACTATTCCGTTTCCAAAGAAGAATTCCAATTATTGCACAATAAGGAATTAGATATGCTAGAAACATATCCTCAACCAGAAGCCGAAAAACTTTCAGAATATTATAAAAGCGAAGACTACATTTCGCATACTGACACAAAGCGAAATCTGCTAGAATTTGCCTACCATAAAGTGAGAGAAATTTGTCTAACGCGAAAATTGAAATTAATCAATTCTTTTGAATCAGAATCAAAGACACTTTTAGATATTGGATGCGGAACAGGCGATTTTTTAGAAACTGCTTTAAAAGATAATTGGAATATAAGCGGAATTGAACCTAACGAAAATGCGAGACAGATTTCTAATTCAAAAACCAACAACGCCGTTTTTGGAAGTGAAGAATTATCAAACCTAAAACCTCACACTTTTGATGTCATTACACTTTGGCATGTCTTAGAACATTTACCAAATTTGGAAATGCATACAGGATTATTTAAAAAACTTTTAAAACCAAATGGCACTTTAGTAATTGCTGTTCCTAATTTTAAAAGTTACGATGCGACGTATTACAAAAACTTTTGGGCAGCTTATGATGTCCCAAGACATCTTTGGCATTTTTCTAAAACTTCGATTTCAGAATTATTTAAAAATGAAAACATGACATTGGTCAAAACTTTACCGATGAAATTTGATCCCTATTATGTCTGTTTACTTTCAGAAAAATATAAATCCGGATTTATGAATCCTTTCAAAGCATTTTGGATAGGGTGGCTGTCTAATCGTAAAGCAAAACGTTCAAAGGAGTATTCTTCGCAGATTTATGTCTTAAAGAACGCTAATTCTTGATTAGAATCCGTTTCGTTCGATATTAGCTTTACCAATGGGCGGATACAAGAGGAAAATCAGATTCGCCTTTAAATCGCTTTATTTAGCTTCATTTTCTATAGATTATACAAATACGACTCTAGAATGTCAATAGAAAACATGAATACTTAAATATTTTAGGAAAACACAACCTAACTTTTATACATTTGCACAAAATTAATAGATAATACAATGAAGAAAATAATTTTAAGTTTAGCTGTTTTGATTTTTGCAGCATCTTGCCAAGAACAAGAAAAAATCGCATTTATTGATAATGGAAAAGTAATTAACGATTATCAAATGAAAATTGACATTGAGGATAAGTTTAAAACCCAAAATGAAAATTTTTCAAAACAACGTGACAGTATTGCTAAAACATATCAAATGGAAATGCAGTCTATACAACAACGATTAGCCACAATGTCGCCACAGAAACAACAGGAAGAATCCCAAGCCTTTTCACAAAAATGGCAACCTGTGCAGCAACAAATGCAAATGCAACAACAGCAAATGGAACAAATGTTCACTACGGAAATGGATTCTGTAATTTCGAAAATGAACAAATTCGTTGAAGATTACGGCAAAAAGAACGGTTATACCTTTATTCTTGGTAAAAACCAAGCAGGAAGTGTTGTATATGGAAACGAAGCCAATGACATCACGGAAGGTGTTATTGAAGCCATAAACGAATCTTATAGTGGAAAGGAAGCCAAAACTGAAGAAGAAACAGCAGAAGAAACTACTGAAGAAAAATAATATAACAATTTATCAAAATATAAAGCCGAGCCTAAGAAGCTTGGCTTCTTTTATGTAGTAAACGCGTCAGTTTTATAGATAAATCCGTGAGAATAATTTTAGAATTCCCGTTACGCTCAATATGATAAATTGCATCTTGGAGCTCTTCTGAAATTTCCATAATATTAGAATCATGGACAAAAGGCGCAAATTTTTCTAATTTAAAATCGTCTGATTTCGGTTCCAAATAGACCAGTTCATCAGCTTTATAATTGAGTAACAAAGCTTGCCTGAAATAATTCAAACAAAATGCTAAAAACTTCTTTTGTGTTTCACGGCCTGTTTTGGCAATTTCCTCTGACCAAGAAATTAAATCGTGAATGGCCGCTTTGTTGCCTTTAGCCTTAAATGCCGAACGAATCCAAATAACAAACCATTTTTCAAACTGAATATCTTCACTATCCTGATAAATTAAATCACAAGCCTTGTTGTAATTCCCATTAGACTGATGTGCAATTTTCGTAGCAACCGATTGCTCAATATGGTAATTTTTGACTAAAGCTTCAGTAATAGCGTCTTCTGCCAACGGCGGAAAGTGCAAAATTTGACAACGCGAACGAATGGTGTTGATAATTTGCTCTTCATCTTCAGCAATAAGAATAAAAATGGTCTTTTCCGGTGGCTCTTCAATCAACTTTAACAGCTTGTTGGCGCTAGCAGAATTCATTTTTTCGGCCATCCAAATCAGCATCACTTTGTGACCACCTTCATAAGATTTTAGTGTCAGCGATTTCACAATTTCCAAGGCTTCATCTACACCAATTTGTCCTTGTTTGTTATCCACACCAAGCTTTTTGTACCAATCAAAGAGGTTGCCATAGGGTTGTTGGTCTAAAAGTTCTCGCCATTCTTCGAGATAAAAGCTTGAAACGGGTTTGCTTTTTACTTTATCGCTCGTGGTGACGGGAAAGGCAAAATGCAAATCGGGATGCGAAAAATTCTTGAATTTTATATTACAGGAATCGTTTCCGCCTGTGTTTTCGCCATTGGTATTGCCGCATAATATATATTGGGCATAAGCCAAGGCCATGGGTAAGGTTCCAGAACCTTCCGGACCAACAAAAAGTTGGGCATGCGCAATTCTGCCAGCATCAACACTTGTGGTAAGATGGTTTTTTATGTGTTTTTGACCTAAAACGTCTGAAAATTGCATGTAGCAAAACTATGTTATTTTTATGAATCTGAAATTAATTTTTTAAAAGTTAAATCTAAAAAGAGAAAAAGCAGATAAGCGAAAAGGTTATCGTAAATAAAGGCTATTTATTGTTAAAATGTAGTCCTTTAAAGTCTATTTTTTAACAGGTTAATCTTTATATTTGTAATTCAAAATATTATTATTCACACCTTATTATATTCTCATGAAAACCATAAACGATTTCAACTTTCAAGATAAAAAAGCATTAATCCGAGTAGATTTTAATGTACCATTAAACGATAATTTCGAAGTAACTGATGCTACAAGAATTGTTTCTGCCAAACCGACCATCATTAAAATTTTAGAAGATGGAGGGAGTTGCGTTCTTATGTCACATTTAGGTCGCCCAAAAGGTGTTCAGGATGAATTTTCCTTAAAACACATTATTCCAAAAATTGAAGATGTATTAGGCGTTGAAGTAAAATTCGCGAGTGATTGTGTTGGTGCAGAAGCTGAAGAAAAAGCCAATTCTTTGCAACCTGGAGAAATTTTATTGCTTGAGAATTTACGTTTCCACGACGAAGAAACCAAAGGCGATAAGGATTTTGCAAAGCAGTTATCTAAATTAGGCGATATCTACGTCAATGATGCGTTTGGAACAGCACATAGAGCACATGCTTCTACAACCATTGTGGCCGAATTTTTCCCAGATGCAAAATGCTTTGGAAATCTATTAGCTCAAGAAATTGAGAGTATCAAAAAGGTATTGGAAGACGGCGAAAAACCAGTTTTAGCAGTTCTAGGTGGCGCAAAAGTATCTTCAAAAATCACAGTTATAGAGAATATTTTAGACAAAGTTGACCATCTGATCATTGGAGGTGGAATGACATTTACCTTCGTAAAAGCACAAGGAGGAAAGATTGGAGATTCCATTTGCGAAGATGACAAAATGGATTTGGCTTTAGACATTTTAAAACAAGCGAAGGCAAAAGGTGTACAAGTTCACTTACCTGTAGATGTAATTGCTGCAGATGCATTCAGCAATATGGCCAACACTCAAATTTGTGATGTTACTAAAATTCCAGATGGCTGGCAAGGTTTGGATGCTGGTCCAAAATCTAGGGAAATTTTTGATGATGTCGTGAATAAAAGCAATACCATATTATGGAATGGACCTTTAGGGGTTTTTGAAATGGAAAGCTACGACAAAGGCACTATTGCTTTAGGAAACTCAATTGCCAATGCCACCAAGAATGGCGCATTTTCTTTAGTCGGAGGAGGTGATTCTGTTGCTGCTGTAAAACAGTTTGGTTTTGAAGATAAGGTAAGTTATGTAAGTACAGGTGGAGGTGCTATGCTAGAAAGCCTTGAAGGTAAGACTCTACCAGGTATTGCGGCGATCATGAGCTAATTGCAAAAAATATACTATTTTTAGCGATTCCAACGTTTGCTAAACGTTGAACATTTAGGAATCAATTTCTGTAACCATGACATTAAAAACGTTTTTATTGGCTTGTCTCTGTATGTCTGTTTTTAGTGGGTTTTCCCAAACTAAAACGGATAGCATCGCTAAAAAGTCGTCTGAAGTTGTACCAGACAATGGTGCGGTCATTGATGGAAAACTTTTTTCAAAAGGAAATAAGATTGAAGCAGAAGAGGACTCAACTGGCGTTAAAAATCTTAAAGATTTACCTGAAGTTGCAGAACTCGAAAAAAAATGGCTGGAAGAACTGTACAGTAATTCATTGTTTGATACTATATACAAATCGGTTACTGAATTAGAATATGAACCGGTTTATTATCCAGAACTTTCTACAGATACCTTAAAAGCGAGATTGGAACGTCTCAATGCGAGAACACCTTTTAACGTGGAATATAATGCATCCTTAGAAAGTGTCATAAAAGGCTATTTGAAACACAGAAGAGGTTCTTTAGAGCGCTTAATGGGTTTGAGCCATTTTTATTTCCCGATGTTTGAGCAAGAATTCGACATTCACAATATTCCATTAGAAATGAAATATTTGGCGATTGTAGAATCGGCCTTAAAACCCAGAGCACGCTCTCGTGTTGGAGCCACTGGTATTTGGCAATTTATGTATGGTACAGGAAAAGAGCACGATTTAGATGTAAGTAGCTACGTAGATGATAGAAGTGATCCCATAAAATCCACTACAGCTGCCGCAGGTTATTTGGGCAGAATGTATCGTATTTTTAATGATTGGGATTTGGCATTGGCCGCTTATAATTCCGGTCCTGGCAATGTAAATAAAGCGATTAGACGTTCTGGTGGTTCTAAGAACTATTGGAATATACGTCAGAATTTGCCAAGGGAAACCGCAGGTTATGTTCCTGCTTTTTTAGCCACCATGTATATTTTTGAATACGCAGAAGAACACGGTTTTAAACCCGAAAGACCAGAATTTCAATTGATACAAACGGATACCGTTCATGTGAAACAAATGATTTCCTTAAGTCATGTTTCTGAAGCCACAGGCATTAAAATTGAAGAATTACAGTTTTTAAATCCAGCTTATAAATTAGATATTATTCCGAAGGTTAAAGGCAAAATATACCCATTAAGATTACCTCGTGAAGCCGTTGGTACTTTTGTTACCAATGAAGAGAGAATCTATGCGTTTGCCGATGCCGAATTTAAGGGTCGTGAAAAACCATTACCACAGATTGTTAATGATGATACTAAAATTAGATATCGCGTTCAAAGTGGCGATTATTTGGGTAAAATTGCTAGAAAATATGGTGTAAGAGTCAGCCAAATAAAACAATGGAATGGCTTAAGAAGTAATAATCTAAAAATAGGACAACGCTTAACTATTTTTCCTCGAAATCATGGGACTTCAAACAAATCGAAATCCGTTAAAAAAGTCGTAAATACAGAGGGAAAACAAACTTATAAAGTAAGGGAAGGCGATTCACTTTGGACGATTTCACAAAAATTTTCTGGAGTTTCTGTTCAAAATATTAAAGATTGGAACGATATTAGTAGTAATAAACTCAAAATAGGAATGACTTTAATTGTTTCTAATTAGTTAAACCAACAAAAAACAAATTTATGAGAGCTTTTTATTCAGTATTATTTTGTGTATTATTCTTGGCTTGCGGAGAGTCTAAGAAAGAAGATAACCAAAATTATTTACCTGCATCTAATGGTAATCTAAATACCATTTCTGTGGTTGCTGATAATACGTTGTGGGAAGGAAATGTAGGAGAAAATATTCGAAATATTTTTGCAGCACCATTAAACGGCTTACCAACAGAAGAGCCTATGTTTAATATGAAACAAATTCCAACGCAAGTTTTCGATGGTTTTGCAGCACGCAGTAGAATTGTACTCAAAATTGAAAAAGGTGCTGAAGCCACAGTAAAAATTGTAAATAACGCTTTTGCGAAACCACAAACAGTCGCTGTTGTAGGTGGAAAAACAGATCAAGAAATTATAACACAGCTCAAAGAAAATCGGGAAAAAATCATTGATGCCTTTAATAAAGAAGAAGTCAAGGAGAAATTAAGACGCATCAATTTGTCTTTATTGAAAGATGAAGAGATGGAAAAGGCATTGGGAATTACAATAGATATTCCGTCTGCATATAGAATCAGTAAAGCGGACGATGATTTTTTCTGGATTCGAAAAAACCTAAGTAATACCAAAACTATTGAATTGATGCTATATGAAGTGCCTCTGGAAACCCTTTCTCAAGGCGATAGCACGATTGTTGATATAGTAAAAATGCGAGATCATATCACTAAAACCAAAGTTCCTGGAGAAGATGGTATATACATGGCTGTTGAAGATGCCTATACACCATCAATGTACACTACGATTATAGACAACAAACCAGCTTACGAAGTAAGAGGCATGTGGGAAATGAAAGGCTATACTATGGCTGGACCATTTATTACTTATGCCATTGAGGACAAAATAAACAATCGTTATTTGGTAGCTGATGGTTATGTATATGCACCATCATTAGAAAAGCGAGATTATATTTTTGAATTGGAAGCCATGATAAAATCGATAGAAATAAAGTAATAAAAAAGCCAACTTTAAAAGTTGGCTTTTTTTATGTTTTCCAAAAGAGTTTATTTTTTCTCTTTAGTATCGTCTGCTGTCTCCTCTTTGCTTGCATCTTTAAACTCCTTAATTCCGCTGCCCAATCCTCTCATTAATTCAGGAATCTTTTTACCACCAAAAAGCAATAAAATAGCAACCACTATTAGAACGATTTGCCAAGGACCTATAGCTAAAAATATACCGCTAGTTATCATAATATTTAGATTTAGACCGCAAAGTTACATAATTATAGTTTAATAATAGTGAACTTTAAGAGTTTATCGTAATACTATTTCAGTAATTTAACTAATTTTGTTTTAATGGCAAAAAAGAAAAAAAAAGAAAAAAAATTAGCTAAAAAACTGCTTCATAAGTACCGTTTGGTCATTCTAAACGAAGATACGTTTGAGGAGCGTTTTGCTATAAAGTTAACACGACTCAATGTGTTTATACTGTCTTCAATTTCTGCCATTTCATTGGTGTTCTTTACGGTTTTACTGATTGCTTTTACACCATTAAGGGAATACATTCCTGGTTATTCTTCGGCAAAATTGAAAAAGAAAGCCACCATGTTGAATTACAAAACGGATTCTTTGGTGCAGGAACTGGAATTGAACAAACGTTATTATGCCTCAATAAGAAAAGTACTTACAGGAGATGTTGCGACTTTAGAGTTTAACAGAGATTCCATTTTAGAAGCCTCAAAAACCGACCTCGATATTTTGCAAGTACCAACCAACCGAGAGGATTCTTTATTAAGATTAAAAGTGGCAAAAGAGGATAAATACAATCTGTTTGAAGTGTCTGGAGACCAATCTAATTACGTGTTGTTTCCACCAGTGAATGGTAGTATTTCCGAAGGCTATAATTTAGAAGATAAACATTTTGCCGTTGATGTCGTTGTGCCAGAAAACACACCAGTAAAAGCAACGGCTGATGGTACAGTTATTTTTGCCGAATGGACTGTTGAAACTGGTTATGTCGTGATTATAGAACATAATCGAGAATTGATTTCGGTTTATAAGCATAATTCGGCCATTACAAAATCTCAAGGTGATTTGGTAAAATCGGGCGAAGTCATTGCCATGTCCGGAAATGCAGGAGAATTAACTACTGGACCACACCTTCATTTTGAATTATGGAGCAAGGGCTATTCTGTAGATCCAACTAACTTTATCAATTTTGAATAATGCCATCATTTAAAGCCGCACTTTCTAAACTGTTTGCCAAATACGTGGCAAAGCGAATCCATAAATGGTCATCCAAACCCATTGAAACCCAACAAAAAGTTTTTGAAAATTTAATTTCAGAGGCTGAACATACTGCATTTGGCAAAGACCATAACTTTAGCTCAATTTCATCTTTTGAAGCGTTTCAAAACAATGTTCCCATAAGGGATTACGAAGATTTAAAGCCTTATGTAGAACGTGTGGTTGCTGGCGAAAAAGATGTGCTTTGGAAAGGTAAACCTACTTATTTCGCAAAAACGTCTGGTACAACGTCTGGGGCAAAATACATTCCTATTACTAAAGAAAGCATGCCGACACATGTTGAAGCGGCAAGAAATGCCATTTTAATGTATATCCACGAAACAGGGAATTCAAAATTTGTGGATGGAAAAATGATATTTCTACAAGGAAGTCCGATTTTGGAAGAAAAGAATGGTATAAAGCTCGGCAGACTGTCAGGAATCGTAGCCCATTTTGTGCCGAAATATCTTCAAAAAAATAGAATGCCAAGTTTAGAAACCAATTGTATTGAGGATTGGGAAACTAAAGTTGATGCCATTGTCGAAGAGACCATAAATGAGGATATGACGATCATTTCCGGGATTCCATCTTGGGTGCAAATGTATTTTGAAAAATTAATTGAAAAGTCGGGAAAGCCTGTTGGAGACCTTTTTAAAAACTTCAATCTTTTCATTTTCGGTGGTGTAAATTATGAACCATACAGAGCCAAATTCGAGAATTTAATTGGCAGAAAAGTTGATAGCATCGAATTGTATCCTGCGAGTGAAGGCTTTTTTGCGTTTCAAGATAAACAGGACGAGAAAGGGATGTTGCTTCAACTGAATTCAGGAATCTTTTATGAATTTGTAGAAGCAGAACATTTTTTCGAGGACAACCCAAAACGTATAACAATTGCAGATGTAAAGTTAGGCGTAAATTATGTGATGATAATTTCTACTTCAGCAGGACTTTGGGCATACAATATTGGCGATACCATTCAGTTTACATCTCTAAAACCTTATAGAGTGATTGTCAGCGGTCGGATAAAACATTTTATTTCTGCTTTTGGCGAACATGTCATTGGGAAAGAAGTAGAACAGGCGTTAAAAGAAGCCACTGAGAACACTTCAATTTCTGTCAACGAATTTACGGTCGCGCCTCAAATAAACCCAGAAGAAGGCTTACCATATCATGAATGGTTCATTGAATTTGAAAACGAACCCGAAAACGAAGCCGAATTAATTGAAGCTCTGGAACATTCCTTAAAACAGCAAAATTCTTATTACTTAGATTTAATTGTTGGAAAGGTTTTAAGACCTTTAAAAATCACTAAAATTAAAAAAGACGGATTTCAAACTTATATGAAATCCATCGGAAAATTAGGTGGGCAAAACAAAATTCCAAGACTATCAAATGACAGAAAAATTGCCGACCAATTGCTTCAACTCAATTTAACTAAATAAACCTATATTTGTGCGTTAAAATAGCATAAGTAAATGAAGAAAAAACACGAAAGAACAAGAGCTCAGGAAAGCTCTAGCGCAATAGAACGCATGTATATTACCATGCGTCATCTTTTTAATCGTGGATTTTATAAACCTATGGGAGTTTCCGGAGAAACACTACGTGAAGCTTTGTTACTTCTTCGCCCAGAAATCTATGGTTCTATTGGAGAGGAAAAGGCAGAATTGGAAGGTTTGCTTTACGTGGTGGACCGTTTACCACAGGGTATTGAAGAATGTACATTTATTAACCTTACCAGTGATGAGGGTTATGCCAATTCGCATTTTAAGGCCATAATTCCACCAAAAAGAAGACGTAATTGCTATCGTATAGATGATGAGCAAATGAATATAGAAATCACAAGAGGTCGCTCTGAGATTTACGATATTTTAACCCATCTTACATTTATTTTTGTTGAGTCTCATAAAATCAGTAAACGTGTTATTATTGATGAAGAAGGGACGACGGTTAGGGATTGGCAGAAGTTAGAAAATGCTGTAACTTCGACTAAAAAACTGACGCAGAAAGAGCGTGAAATAGCCATAACACATACGGCAAATATCTTAGGAAGAACGTTCAATGAATTGACCGAAGCATATCCTAAATTCGCTACCGAAAGTCAACCAGAACGGTTATTGCACATAGTGTATTGGTTGGGGAAATTAGCCATTGAAGAAACGATAAATAACAACAAACGCACCATCACTTTTAGTCCGGTTTTAAGAGAACGCTTAGGACATCATATTCATGGCGAAGCTTGGGCAGAAACGATTAAATCTGCTTTACATAAGAACGGTTTATTAGAGCGACCAATCCATATCATTAGTGCCAATATGCATAGTGTAATGAACTCTTTGTTTGCTAAAGGCACACTAAAAGGTGCGGATGCCAAAAAAGATATTTTTCAGACCTACGAGGCTTTGAGTGATTCCAAGAATTCGACTTTACGCAATAAAGTGGAAAAATCAGCGTTGCAAAATGGGATGATTCTTATTAAAGACAGTTCTGGAACTAATATAGATATTCAGATTTTTGACACGGATAAAATTAATTTTTCTAATTCTGAATTTAAATACTTGGAAAAAGAAAAGGACAATAAAGCCGTTATTTTTGTTATGGATTATGCGTTTGGAGAACAAGCGTATGAAACTTTAGATGAGTTATTAAAGCCTATTAATGTTGATGGTAAAGACGTTCACTTGGATGTGAAATCCATTTCCATAATGGGAAAAGCAGGTATTTTAGAAGGTGGAAAAGGCGATATTATGATTCCTAACGCTCACATTTTTGAAGGAACCGCAGACAACTACCCGTTTAAAAACGAACTTAGTAAAAAAGATTTGTTGGATTGTGGCGTTTCTGTATATGAAGGTACTATGGTTACTGTTTTAGGAACCTCGCTTCAAAACAAAGAAATATTGAAATTCTTTAAGAACTCAACCTGGAATGTCATTGGTTTAGAGATGGAAGGGGCACATTATCAAAAAGCCATACAGGCAGCATCTAAAGTTAGAAGTAGTATCAATGAAGATGTTAAAGTAAGATATGCGTATTATGCGAGTGATAATCCCTTGGAAACTGGAAGTACATTGGCCTCAGGAGGATTAGGAACTTCTGGCGTAAAACCCACATACGTCATTACAAAAAAGATTTTAGAACAAATATTTAATTCATAACACATGAGTGAAAAATTACCACAACAACCCCAAAACGAAGAGGTTGATTTAGGGCAGTTGTTTAATGCAATTGGGAATTTATTTCAAAGACTATTTAACTTCATAGCTAAGCTATTTAAGGGTCTTTTTTCTATTATTATTTATGCTATAAAACCACTTGTATTGTATTTCAAGTTCGTTGTTATAGCATTGATTGTCACAGCTGTGTTAGGCTATATTTATGAAAAGACCAAAGAACCAATTTATTATTCAAACATGGTTGTTAAACCTCATTTTGGTTCGAAATATCAGTTATTTAATAATATCACTTATTTCAACGCATTGATAGGTTCAAACAATTATGTTGAATTATCCAATATTTTTGAAATAGACACGACAGAAGTTAAAGAGTTAGTCGGCTTTGAATTGGAAGCTGGTCCCGAAACCCAAAACGATTTATTTATAGAATATGACGAATACGTGAAATCTATTGATACCTCTTTAGTAGATGAATTGAGTTATGTCGATTATGTAAAAAACAGAGATCTTTTATCTGGTAATTTGTTTGCCATTAAGGCAAGAGCTTTTAAAAATGATATTTTTTCCCATCTTCAAGAAGGTTTTAGAAAGACTTTTGAAAACGATTTTTCAAAACATCAAAAGAAGGTACGGGATACTACTGCTTATATCGACCGCTTATCTTTAACAATGGAGTTATCCCGTTTAGACAGTATTCAAAAAACCTATTTGGAAGTCATTAAAAATGAATCTAAAAATCCCAAGTTGTCCTTTGACTTAGGAAGTGTAATGCCACTTCAAGAGGAAAAAACAGCTACTAAAGAATATGATTTATTCTTGAAAGAACAGGAAATTAGAAGAACATTAAATTATTTGAACCAAAAAGTAGCGGAAGAGAATACTTATTTTGATGTTCTTACTACGTTTGATAAAATTGGAAAAAAAGATAATAGTATTACTAGACGGTATTCGTTGTTCTTTCCGATTTTAACACTAATTCTTTTTTTCATTGTGTCTTTTGCCTATAAAGCATTTCACTATATTAAAAATTATGAATAATAAAGTGGTTTAAGTAAGAACTGTATAAGAATTTTTTCAGAATAACATGACTGTAAAAGAGACCAAATTAAAAGGGTGCTTTATTATAGAACCTCAAGTTTTTAAAGACAAACGAGGTTATTTTATAGAGAGCTATAATCAAGCAACTTTTTTTGCCGAAATAGGTGTTAATATAAATTTTGTTCAGGATAACGAATCAAAATCGTCCAAAGGCGTATTAAGAGGATTACATTACCAATGTGGTGAACACGCCCAATCAAAGTTGGTAAGAGTCGTAAAGGGAAAGGTTTTAGATGTTGTTGTGGATGTACGCAAAAATTCTCCAACCTTTGGTGAGCACGTTTCTGTAGAACTTTCCGGAGAAAATAAAACGCAATTTTTTGTACCTAAAGGTTTTGCACATGGGTTTTTAGTTTTAGAAGACGATACCATTTTCAGTTATAAGTGTGATAATTTTTACAATAAAGCATCTGAAGCAGGTATTATGTATAACGATGAAGATTTGGCAATAGATTGGCGGTTCTCTAAAGAAGATTTAATTATTTCAGATAAAGATTTAGTACTACCCACCTTTAAGGATGCGAAACTATGAAAGAGGTACTTGTACTTGGTGCTAACGGACAATTAGGCCAGACTATAAAGGATTTTTCAGATATAGAACTGGTAAGGTTCCATTTTTTTTCTCGTAAAGATCTCGACATTACTGATAGCAACAGTTTAAATGAAGTATTTAAGGATTCAGGATTTGATTATTGCGTTAATTGTGCCGCTTACACAAATGTGGAAGGTGCTGAAACACATACGGAAGCTGCTTTTTCAATTAATGCTGAAGGCGCAAAAAACATAGCCGAAGTATGTAAGACTTACCAAGTAAAACTAATACATATATCTACAGATTACGTGTTTGATGGCAATAAAGAAAAACCATACGCGACTACTGATGCTACAAACCCAATCAATCAATACGGAAAATCAAAACTACAAGGTGAGTTATATATTAAAGCACAATTAAAGGCATACTATATCATTAGAACGTCTTGGTTATATTCTTTACACGGTAAAAACTTCTTAAAAACAATTATTGACAAAGTTGAAAGTGGAGTCTCTTTAAATATTACTACAGAAGAAAATGGTACACCGACAAGTTGCGTCGATTTGGCCGCTTTTATTTTACACATCATTAAAACAGACAGCGTACCTTATGGAGTTTATAATTTTTCAGCAAGAGAAAGCACTACTTGGTATGGATTTGCAAAAGAAATAGTAAAAAACCTAAGTCCCGAAAAGAGTGGTTTAATTTCTCCAACAAAATCCTTTAAAACCCTTGCTAAACGGCCAAAATTTAGTGTTTTGAATCTTGATAAAACAGAAGAGTTTTACAAAGAATTGAATACTTGGCAAGAAAGTGTAAGGCTTATGGTTTCATCCTATAAAAGCTAATGACCACTATTAATGATTAAAAAGTTCTTACAAGATAAAGAGAAAAAAGTCTTAGCTAATAATTACTTATCACTCTTATTATTACAAGCTGCCAATTATTTATTGCCTTTATTAATATTACCTTTTTTGGTGAGGATATTGGGTACGGATAAATTTGGTTTAGTAATGTTTGCACAGTCCTTAGCTGTTTTTTTAACCGTATTTGTAGATTTTGGGTTTAATTTAAGTGGTACTAGAGAAATCTCGTTGGCTAGAGACGATAGAAAAAAATTATCCGAAATTTTTAATGCCATAATGATTGTAAAACTGTTTCTGATAGTTATTGCTTTTGCGATACTGTATATTATAGTAAATATTTTTACTAGATTTAGTATAGATAAAAATATTTATTTACTAAGTTTTGGGATTGTTATAGGTCAAGCGCTTTTTCCAGTCTGGTTTTTTCAAGGTATAGAAAAAATGAAATTTGTGACTTTAGTAAATATTTCTGCTAAGCTGATATTTACATTGCTTGTTTTTATCTTAATTCGAAGTGAATCTGATTACATCTATGTTCCCGTCTATAATTCTTTAGGTTTTATTATTGCAGGACTTCTCGGCTTTTTGCTATGCTTTAAGTACGTAAATTTAACATGGCCTAAATACAGTCTAATAAAACAATTAGTTTACGAAAGCTCTAGTCTGTTTGTCTCTAATTTTGCCACTACGCTATATACCTCTAGTAATGTTTTCATTTTAGGGCTTTTTACAGGCAATACCATTGTAGGAGTCTATTCGAGTATGGAGAAACTAATATTGGCTGTGAAAAATGTATATGTACCACTTTACCAGGCCATGTATCCTTGGTTGTCAAAACAAACAGATATTACTAAAGTATTGAAAATAAAAAAAATGGCACCTTTTGTATTGGCTTCAGGTATAGTAATTACCCTAATTATTATAATATTTGGGAAGTTTATTTTGAATATTATTTACGATGACAGATTAATTGAAAGTTACAGTATTATCTTTAGAATATTAAGTTTTATAGCCATATTTTCTGGACTTAACATGTTGTACAATGCGCTTTATTTACCAGCTATTAAAAAATATAAATTAAGAATGAATATTATGGTTGTTGGTGGTATTGCAAACCTGTTAATTAGTTTATTTTTGGTCAAACTATATGGTATATATGGAACCGCAATTTCTGTAACTTTTACAGAATTTCTTCTTCTACTTTTAGGATACCATTATTTTAAAAAAAACTCTAAATTTTGAAAAAACTTGTCATCTTACAAACTGTAGTTCCAGACTATAGAAAAGACATCTTTTCTTATCTTAAAGAAGAATTAGGTAATGGTTTTAAGATTTATAGTGGCAATGCTTATTTCGAAAAGTCAATAACGATAGACAAAAGCATAGGTTTTATTGAACCCATTGCAAATTATTATTTTTTAAATAGAAAATTTTTATTCCAGTTTGGAATGTGGATGGAGGTTTTTAAGAAAAATGTGATAGTATTAGAAATGAACCCGAGAATTCTATCGAACTGGTTGATTCTGATTTTAAGAAAATTATTATTTAAAAAAACAGTGGTTTGGGGACATGCCTGGCCTAGAGCAGGCTCTGAAAGTAAAAGTGATGTTGTAAGGCATTTAATGCGAAAATTGGGTAGTGAAATTATCGTTTACACCAAGACACAAGCTATGGAGCTTCAGTTAAAAATGCCAAATAAAATAATAAACGCCGCACCTAATGCCTTGTATTTTAAAAAAGACATGGCTACATCATTTAATAGTGAAAAAATAAATCATCTTATTTATGTTGGCCGTTTGTCTAAACCCAAAAAAGCCTTTTTTCTGGTAAAGGCTTTTCATAACGTTTTAATTCAACTCCCTGAAACTGCTAATTTAATTATTGTTGGAGAAGGAGAGGAGAAGCCTTTGATCGAAAATTATATCAGAGAGCATAAAATTACGAACCGTGTTTTAATTAAAGGCCACGTTTCTAATATTGAAAAGCTAAAAGAGTTTTATTCAGAAGCGTTATTCAGTATATCACCAGGCTATGTTGGTTTGTCAATAACACAAAGCTTTAGTTTTGGTGTGCCAATGATTATTTCTAAGCACGAAAACCATTCTCCTGAAATAGAAGCCTCGCAGAATGAAATTAATAGTTTGTTATTTGATACAGATAATATAGCCTCATTAGGCGAAACTATCGTTGAGGTTTATAATCATAAATCTATTTGGATTGCAAAGAGACAAGAAATATGCTTATTTTGTAGACATACGTATTCTACCGAAGCAATGGGACAAACATTTTTAAACATTTTGAAATAAATGAGTTTAAGAAACATATTCATAGTAGTTTACTTATTGCTTAGCTCTATTCTTTTTGCACTATTTAATTGCGATGTTTATGTCTGGTTGTCTTTTTTTATAAGCTTCCTTATAATTACGCTTATTACATACTACAATTTATTTATCGAAATTGAATACTCACCCTTTATTTCTGCTTATGTAGTTTTTAATTATTTATTCTTTTTACTAGCTCCTATAATTCAAATAGGAAGTTTTACTGAGACCAACTATAGGTTTGCTACAATGATGATTTATGATATTAGCTTAACTCTAAAGACCAACGGACTTATCATTTTATTTAATCTTATATTTTTTTTCTCGTACCTCTATTTAAAGAAAAAATACAAGAACCGCATAAATAAAAATGTCGGTCCAAGAAACGAAAAAAACCTGCCCTTAACCATTCTGACCCTTTTTGTTATTAGTATTGCTGTTTTATATTTTAGTATGGATTTTATGATGGACGAAATTTCTAGACCAAATTGGTTAAAATCCACTTATTCTGTATTTGAATTACTGGTTCAGAAAAAGGTGCTATTTATGATTCCTTTAGCCATTATAATTTTATGCTATCAGTTCTATAAAAACCAAAAAAAAATAAACAACAATACTATTATTCTCTTTTTTATTTTAATAGGTTCTTTTCTTTTGTTGCTGTGGTTTAAGAATCCACTTACGGAAAAGAGAAACGCATTAGGACCTATCTATATCGCGTTAATTTTCCTTTTTTACCCTAAAATGCTCAATACTAATGTTAAGATTATGTCATTTCTCTTTTTTGCGATGATATTACTATTTCCATTATTTCAAATTTTTACGCATATAGAATATTCATTTGAAGCTATTGTCGATAAGCCTAGTTTACTGACTAAAGAGTTTGCTAAAGCCAAGTTTGCCACAACTTTTAATACTCTAAATTATGATGCTTTTTCAAATATATCAGCAACGATTGAATATGTTTCTAAAAACGGATTTTCGTTTGGTTATCAATTGTTGAGCGGTCTTTTATTTTTTGTTCCTAGGGCAATTTGGACTTCAAAACCATTATCTACAGGAGAGCTTGTAGGCGACTTTATTGCAGACCAATACAATTTTAATTTTACAAACTTGTCTAATCCACTAGTTTCGGAAGGCTATATTAACTTTGGGATATTTGGAGTTATACTCTTGTCTTTTGTCTTAGCTCTTGTAATGGTAAGATTGTTAATATGGCTTAATAGACCAGATCAACTTAAAAAAATAATTGCATTCTATTTTGCAATTCATTTATTGTTTCTATTAAGAGGCGATTTTACTAATGGTTACGCCTATTTTATTGGTACAGTACTCGGCGTATTGGTCTTACCAAAACTTGTTCATAAAACCATTAATTTTGCATTAAAAAAATAATGATTGTCACCTCCAAAGATTTAAAATTTCAAGTGCTAAACATTAGTCTTATGTTGATGTTTGCGTTGCCATTATTTCCCACAAATGTTAAGCCGTATATTATTGTTTTTTTTGGTCTTTCTGTAGTGTTAGGTAATATTGGTAAATCTTTTAAATTCGATTTAAATAAGTTTTTAATCAATAGTACTATTTATTTTTTAATGATATTTAGTCTAGTTTATTCACAAAATATAGAATATGGACTAAATAAGCTAGAGACCATGGCTTCTCTGGTAATATTTCCCTTAATCTTTACGCTTTTTCCGCGCAGTTATCTAGATGATATTTCTAAAAACACTTATAAGTATATTACCGTCTATTTTATCGCTATTTTAAGCTTCAATTTAATATCATTTTTCTATCATGGTCTACATTATGGTCAAACCATTTTTATTCATTACCCTACTGTAAATAAAATCGCCCAAGGCCCTTACAACATTCATCCAATCTATTTGTCGGTACATATTTGTGTTGCTCTCCTATTCTCGTTTTTTATCATAAGAAAACTACAATCAAATTATAAAAGAGCTGCAATTATAGTGTTTGATATCATTTTAATAATATTTTTATTTATACTATTAAAGAAAGGGCCAATCATTGTCTTGGCATTGGTTTTTTTGATATTTGCTCTTTTTCAAAGAAGCAAAAAAGTACTATATATTGCACTATTGGTAATAATACTTAATGTGGTTGCCATAATGAGTATTCCTGAATATAGAGCCAAATTCTCAGAACTTGTAAAAATTGAAAATGTAGATTCTGGTGGCGCAACTTCGACCAATATTAGATATTCAATTTATAGCATTGCAATAAAAAAAATGTTGGAGTCTCCAATAATTGGTTATGGAATAGGTGATAACAAAGATGTGCTTTTAGAAACCTATAAAAAAGAATCTCCAACGCTTTATAAAGAAAAATACAATTCGCATAATCAGTATATAAGTTTTATGCTGGCTATGGGTATTATTGGCTTAATGGTATTTTTGTTTTTTATGTCTTATAATTTAGTTTATGCAATAAGATATAACAATCAAATTCTAATTCTGTTGATACTATTATATGGATTGATGATGTCGTTTGAAAACATTTTGGAAAGAGAAGATGGTGTAATTTATTTCAGTTTCTTTATTGGTTTTTTTGCACTAATATCATATAATGAACAAATAAATAAGAGTTTACCGAATAGCAAAATGTCAGATAAACAATAATGAGAACAATACATTTGACAAGGCATTATTCTAAATTTAGGAAACAAAAAAAATGAAGAGACTAAAAGTACTTATTGTTGGTCCTTTTCCCGAGCCTACTACAGGTCTGTCTTTATCAAACAAAGTAGTTTTTGATGGTTTGTGTAAAAACCCCAATATCCAACCCTCTAAAATAGATACGTCACTCAAAAACTTTGAAGAATCTGTAGGCTCTTTTACTTTCAAAAAAGTCTTCTTTTTTTTAAAACAAAACCTCAAAGCGTATCAAATATTTAATAATGACGTTGTGTATATTACCATTGGACAAAGTTTTTATGGAGTTTTAAAATATGCAATTTTTGTTTTTCTTGCTTGGATTTTAGGAAAAGAAATTATTGTTCATCTACATGGGAACACATTAATTAATACCTATAACAATTCAAGTAAACTGAAGAAAGTAATACTGAAATCTATTTTATCTAAAACAACAAAAGCGATAGTTCTATCAGATTCTTTGAAAGCTAATTTCATACCATTTATTAAAGAGAAAGAAATTTTTGTGTTGAATAATTTCGTTGAAGATTATCTTTATCTCAGCAAAAAAGAAAGGGGAAGTAAAGAATATAATGCTTTAAAAATCGTTTATTTAAGTAATTTGATGACGGAAAAGGGGATCTTTTATTTTCTAGATGCGTTAAATAAGTTGGAGGATTCTCATGTTAACTTTCAGGCAAAATGCGCAGGGCATATAGATGAGAGCCTAAAAGAATCTATAATTCGAAATATTAATAAAACGAAACACTTAACTTATCTTGGATCTGTAAAAAAACAAGATAAAAGAGAATTGTTAAAATGGGGAAACGTATTTGTATTTCCTTCTTATTTAATTGAAGGTCTGCCATTATCAATTTTAGAAGCTATGGTTACTGGAAATATTATTATTAGTACTGAGCACGATGCGTTGCTTGATTACTTTGATGCTTCTAATATGTATTTCATTGATAAGCAATCAGCAAATGATATATTGAAAACACTGATCGAAATAAATGATAGTCTAAATGACCACAGAAAAATGATTATCACTAATTACGAATACACAGAGCAGATTAATGAGGAAGCCTTTGTAAATAAATTGGTCAAAATAATTCAGAATAATTGAAAAAAAATATAATACAAAATTTAAGATCATATAAAAACCCCAAAGGTTTTAGAGGTAAATCTAAAATTACTGTACAGCTATGGTGGATTGTACAGGCAACGGTTTTTAGATGGTCCCCTCAAGTCATGTATGGTTGGCGGCGATTTTTACTGAGAGCTTTTGGTGCAAAAATTGGTAAAAATGTAATTATTAGGCCATCTGTCCAAATTACTTATCCATGGAAAGTTTCAATCGGAGATTACAGTTGGGTTGGAGATGAGGTTGTGTTGTATTCACTAGGCGACATAGAAATAGGATCAGATACTGTTATATCACAAAGAAGTTATATTTGTACGGGCTCTCATCATTATAACTCTATGAATTTTGATATTTACTCTAAAAAAATAACCATCGGAAATAAATGTTGGTTAGCCACAGATGTATATATTGCACCCAACGTAACTATCGGAAATTTTACAATTGTTGGTGCACGTAGTAATGTTTTTAAAGATTTGCCAGCGAACAAGGTATGTAAAGGAAATCCAGCAAAACCCTTTAAAGACAGAAGTTAACCTGTGAACATTAAGAATATCACATTCATCAGCCTAAACTACGCTCCCGAAGACTCAGCAATAGGTTTGTATTCTACACAATGGGTAGATTTCTTAAGGGAAGCGGGTTATAATGTTACAGTAGTTACTGCGTTTCCCTATTACCCTAAATGGGAAATAGCTGAAGAATACAAACGAAAAAACAGGTTTTTAAAAGAAGAGTTAAATGGAACAACAGTCTTAAGGTACAAACAATATGTGCCTAAAAACCCTTCTTTTCTAAAACGAATTATCCATCTTTTAGATTTTACATTCGGATCATTTTTTAATCTCTATAAAGTAAAAGAATGTGATTTGGTAATTTCGGTAGTGCCTTTTACTACCTCAGTATTTTTAGGGTATATTCAAAAGAAACGGTTTAAAACAAAACTATGGACTCATATTCAAGATTTTGAGTTTGATGCGGCTCTGCAAACAGGTGTTGGTAAAAACAAAAATTTTGTTTTCTCTTTACTTTTTAAACTGGAAAAGTGGTTGCTATCCAAAGCAGATCTCGTCAGTACAATAAGTTATAGTATGCTTAATAGACTGTCTGAAAAAACAAATGCCGAACAATTCTTTTTACCAAACTGGATAGATAATGAAAAGATAAATCCTAATAATTCGAAAATACATCCTTATTTATCAACCGATAAAATTAAAATTCTGTATTCTGGAAATATTGGTGATAAACAAGATTGGGAAGCTTTTATTCAATTCTGTCAGGATATTGATAAAAGTAAATATGATGTTGTAGTGGTTGGTGATGGTGCGAAAAAAGAGTGGATTTGTAATGAAATCAAGATATTTGAGAATGTAAATTACTATCCACCAGTACCTTTTGAAGATTTATCTGATTTGTTATGTAGTGCAGATGTTCATATTTTATTTCAAAAACCAGAGGTCATAGATACTGTGATGCCTTCCAAGGTTCTTGGGATGATGGCAAGCGCAAAACCTTCAATAATCATTGGTAATCCTGAATCTGAAGTCAAATCTATTTTTGAGGCCTCTAGTGCTGGAATGTACTATTCCGAATATACCGTTGAAATAGTTAACGGACTAAGGCTTTTGACATCGGATAAAGAAAAAATGCGCAATCGAGGAGAAAAAACCCGAAACTTTGTAATCGAAAATTTTTCAAAAGAAAAAATTCTTTCAAATATGTTAGAACAACTTAATAAACTGTAAACTCTGCAAGCCTTTGGCTATTTTTTTACTTTTGATTTCTTACGCTTCCGTTACTTTAAATAATATTGTATCTTAGGTTTTTATTCTAACATTAGAATGCTAAAAAAACTTTTATTAATAAAACCAATTAGCTCAGGAAAAAAACTACTTTTGTCAACTATTTTTAAGCGATTTGAGTTTATTTAAGCACGGAAGATATTCAGGATATTTACGCCCTATCTCTTACATTATTGATTTAACCATCATTAATGGAATTGCGATATTTTATCTACTCAAAGGAAGAGATCCCATCGTTTTTTCGGCTGTAATATCTGTAAGTTGGATATTACTATCAGTGTACTCCCAGTTTTATGAGGTCTATAGATACACAAGACCAATTAACATTTTATCCCTTATAGTTAAGCAGTTTATTTTATTTCTATTGTTAACTTTCGCTTTTTCAGGTTTATATCACGAACTTGATATTTACCCAAGACCCATTGTAAAATATGCCTTGCTGTGTTTTCTGTTTATTACTATTTTTAAATTTACCATATATTATTTATTGCAGAAATATCGAACCTCTTTTGGAGGAAACTTTAGATCAACAGTGATCTTGGGATTAAATAAAAAAACGATTGCTTTAGACCACTTTTTTAACAGTAATCCAGAGTATGGTTATTCTCATAAGAAAACCTTCAACTTCAAAAATAAAGAAGATTCTTTAGAGGAGTGTTTCAGATATGTACTTGATGAAGGCATAGACGAGATGTATTGTTCAATCTCTGAACTGACCAATAATCAAATTGCAGACATCGTAGATTTTGCTGATAACAATCTTAAAATCCTAAAGTTTATTCCAGACAGTAAGGAGATTTATGCTAAAAAATTGCGTTACGAGTATTACGACTATATTCCAGTACTCACCTTAAGAAATATTCCTTTAGAAGATAATGTAAATACTTTCATTAAACGTGGTTTTGATATTTTGTTTTCGAGCATTGTGATAGTCTTTGTTTTATCTTGGCTAACACCAATCATTGCTATCTTAATTAAGTTGGAATCTAAAGGCACGGTGTTTTTTAAACAGTCTAGAAATGGATTTAATTATAAAGAGTTCGATTGTTATAAATTTAGGTCTATGATGCCTAATAAAGATGCACATTTATATCAAGCCACAAGAGGCGATCAACGTGTTACTAAAGTTGGAAAATTTATAAGAAAAACGAGTATTGACGAATTGCCCCAATTTTTCAATGTGCTTTTTGGAGATATGTCTGTTGTTGGCCCCAGACCACATATGGTAAGTCACACAACCATGTATGCTAAAAAGATTGATAAATTTATGGTAAGGCATTTTGTAAAACCAGGTATTACAGGTTTGGCACAAACTAGTGGATTCAGAGGTGAAGTCGAAACAGATAAGGATATTATTGGTAGAGTGAAATACGATATTTTCTATATCGAAAACTGGTCGTTACTCCTAGATATTAAGATTATTATACAAACCTTTATTAACGCGGTAAAAGGCGATGATAAAGCCTATTAAAGTAGCTTCTTTAGTGCGTCCAATTGTTTATTGAAATCAAATTGAAGCCTTGCAGTACTTTGAATAGCTGTTTTTAAATCCAGATTCAAATCCTCAGGTTTAATGGTTCTTAAAACTGAATTCAAATCGTTATAATTACTTTCTTTTGCCACCCATCCTAACTTATTTTGCTCAATAACCATTTCGCCTTCGCCGCCACCAAAGTACAGCATTGGCAAACCTAATTTCGCATATTCAAATATTTTAGAAGGTACAGAACCATAGATTCTATTAAGCAATGGAATAATGGTAAGGTCATAATTCAAGAGTACTTTGTGCAATTCATCCCTATTCACTCTACCATGAAAATAAAGTGGTAGGTTATGATTTGATTCAATTAAAGTTTTTATCGCTTCTTCTTCAGCGCCAGAACCATATATATGGAACTCAATAAACTCATAATCAATTTCATTACAAAGTTTGTAAATACCTTGAGCTACTCCTAAAAGACCAGCATATACCATTTTTATTTTGCCATTGGTTATGTTGGTTGCTTGAAGTTTAGGCATTTCAATTTCAGGAAAGTTTCTGTACAGAAACAATTCTGGTTTCGTTGTAATCGTTTTAATATGAGTTAAGATTTCATTACTCTGACCTAAAATAAGATTTGCTTTTTTATAGTTGAAGGCTTCGAGCTTCTTTAAAACCTTATAAGAAAAGCCTTCTTTTAAAGCACCTAGTTCCAATCCTGCACTAGGCCATAAATCGCTCACATTTAATATCAACTTTCTTCTTTTAGACCTTAAAAAGAACATACAAGTAAACGATACTAAAAGCGGAGGCGATTGCACAATTACTTTATCTGGAATTTTATGCCACAGAAAAAACCAAATCAAACTAAAGCTATAGGATAGCATCGCGATTAAACGCAGAAACTTATTCTTAGAGACTGAAGCATAAATCCATAATCGATTTATACTTATACCATTTTCTTCTGTTATAGAGCTGAATTTCCCTTTATAGTCCTTAAAAATTTTTCCAGTTGGGTAATTAGGAAGTGGTGTGACAACAGTAACCTCATAATCATTTTTTAAGCCTTGCGCCAAATGATAAATACGATTTGAAGCCGCACCAATTTCTGGCGGAAAATAACTCGTTATAATCATCAGTTTTTTCACCAGTGCTTTATTTTAAATGTGATGTGAATTGCTTTAATTTTCCGGATTTTGAACGTTCAAGTTTTTCCACACGCTCAAAATCAATGGTAATGCGAGGTTCGAGATAATGAATCACTTCATTTTTAATCGTTGTTGTTTCAGCTTCAGAAAGTTCTGTTTTACTGACATAACTAATTTTAAATGTGTCTATATGAAACTGCTCAACTATAAATTCTGAAACATTGCCATCGTTTTCAATTACACTTTTTGTGATATAATAGAACGTGAGTCCAGCTGCTTTTTTTCCACTTGGCAAAACGACAATATCATTGGTTCTACCAATCAATTTTTTTAGGATCGGTTTTTTAATCGTACTATCTTTAGATAAAATGCCAATATCACCAATATCGTATCTTATGAAAGGATGTGCTTTGTTGTCAAGCGATGTAATTACAATTCTTCCTTCTTTACCATACGGCAAAACAGCACCATCTTCATCCAAAACTTCAACAAACAATGTTTCGCTATTCACTTGCCAGTCATCCATTGGATTCTGAAACGCAATTAAATCTAATTCCGAAGCACCATATTCGTTTATAACAGGAATTCCAAATTGTGTTTCCAGCAATTGCTTATCATCATCAAATAACATTTCAGAAGTAACAATACAAGCTTTCAAAGTAGGGCAAACTGAATTCAGAATGATGCTTTTACGATTCAGGTATTTCGCAAACTGGACAATGGAGCTGGTATAACCATTAATATAGTCGAATTTCGTAGATTTAAATTTAACTAAGGTTTCTTTAAATGCAGCATCACTTAAATCGAATACGGAAAACCGGAACCGGTTACTAAAATAATCCTTCAAGCGTTCCTTATAGTAAGCTTTTTTGTCCAATGGAATTCCGTAAAAACGAGCTTGTTTTGAAGAGTTAAAATCAATGCCATACCAGCCAAAACGATTCATAATTTCTGCCCAAGTCAATGCATGGCACCATTTGTCCTTTGCAAATATAAAAGGATCACCAGAACTGCCAGAAGTTTTGTTCACATAGACATTTTTAGGCGTAAATCCATCACTCAAGCGCTGCTCTAAAGATTGTTGTAAATGACGCTTAGACATTACAGGTACCGAATCCCAATCATTGATGATGATAGATTTTCCAAAGGCTTTATAAAACGAATTATGTTCTAAATGATAGGAAATAATGGCTTTTTTCCGATTTTCAACATCAACTTCAAAATCTAAATCATTTTTAGCTTGAATTTTAGCCAAAGCAGATTTAGCTTTATCAATATCAAAGCCGTTTATTTTTAAAGAAAAATCGAATAATCGCAAATTGTTTTTTGCCTTTAAGGTTTCCGTAAAATAATTGTTTTTTAAGCTTAAAACCAATTATTTTTGTCAGAACTCATATTGAGAATTTTTTTAGACCTAAAATTAGGGTGCGAAATGTATTATTTGCAGGGAAAATAAAAAGGTAAGATGCGTTCTTAAATAATTTTTAAACATGAATATTTTAGTACTTGGTTCTGGCGGAAGAGAACACACATTTGCATGGAAATTAGCACAAAGCGACCGTTGTAAGTCACTTTTTGTGGCACCAGGAAACTCAGGAACGGAAGCCATTGCTACCAACTTAAATATTGGTGTTACCAATTTTGAAGCGATTAAATCGGCTGTTTTAGAACATAATATAGATTTGGTAGTCGTCGGTCCAGAAGATCCATTGGTACAGGGTATACACGATTTCTTTTTACAAGATGAAGCTTTGAAAGATGTTTCAGTGATTGGACCACAAAAAGCGGCAGCGGAATTAGAAGGCAGCAAGGAGTTTGCTAAAGAGTTTATGTTGCGCCATAATATTCCAACAGCAGCTTACGAAAGCTTCACAAAGGACAATGTTGAAAACGGTTACCGGTTTTTAGAAACCCTAAACCCACCTTACGTATTAAAAGCTGATGGACTAGCTGCAGGAAAGGGCGTTTTAATTCTTAATGATTTACAAGAAGCGAAAGACGAATTAAAAAGTATGCTCGTTGATGCAAAATTCGGCCAAGCAAGTACCAAAGTGGTTATTGAAGAATTTTTAGATGGCATTGAACTCAGTTGTTTTGTATTAACAGATGGAAAAGATTATAAAATCCTACCAACAGCCAAAGATTACAAACGTATTGGAGAAGGTGATACAGGTTTAAATACAGGAGGCATGGGAGCGGTTTCACCAGTTCCTTTTGCAACAAAGGAATTTTTAGACAAAATTGAAAGCCAAGTGGTTAAACCTACGGTTGAAGGTTTAAAGAAAGACCATTTACCTTATGTCGGTTTTATTTTTATTGGTTTGATCAAAGTAGGAGACGACCCAAAAGTGATTGAATACAACGTGAGAATGGGAGATCCAGAAACCGAAGTCGTTTTACCTAGATTAAAAACAGATATGGTTGACATTTTTAAAGCTATGGCGAACCAAACTTTATCTGAAGTCAATATTGAAATCGATGAACGTGCGGCAACAACCGTAATGCTAGTATCTGGCGGTTATCCTGAAGCATATGAAAAAGGAAAGGAAATTACCGGAATTGAGAAAATTACCGATTCTATTGTGTTTCATGCTGGTGCAAAATCTGAAAATGGCAAAGTACTTACTTCAGGAGGACGAGTTATGGCAATAACATCTTATGGAAACACATACCATGAAGCCATAAAAAAATCTTATCAAAGTATAGAAAATCTACATTTTGATAAGATGAATTATCGTAAGGATATTGGTTTTGATTTGTAAACCAAAGAAATAAAGTTATAGAAAGGAATGCGAAGAAATGGACTTGTCTTCTTCTCCATTGTCATTGTATTTTTTAAGCTCTAGCATCCAATATACAAATGCTACAAAGCCTATAATCATAAATATCCATGAGAAAATATTAGCAGAAAACCAGCTTTCTAATTCCAATGCTCTAAGGGCATCAAATGGAGCAAATAATACATCTACAAATAAATCTTGTATTCCGTAAAAGAAATCCTTCATAACTTTATAAATTTACATCAATTCTAATTTTGAATTGGGATTCAAGCAACAAAAGTACAAAATCTGATTGATACTGGTATAAAAGTGCGGTTAGAATTTTATATACTGAATTAAGCTTATTGGTAGTCCCGATAAATTGAATATTTTAAAAATACATGTAAGCACAGCAATATTTATAATTTTGATTGAGCATGAAATAAAATAATAGTAAGTTGAATTGGTTTTTTTGCGGTCAATCACTATATAAAAAAGCCACGAATACACGAATATTTTCAAAGTTTTGAAGTAAACCAAATTGGATTAACACTAATTTTTCAAAAAAATCGCAGATTTTTTTATTCGTGATAATTATATTTTTTCTATGGCATTGTGTTTTATTCGTGTATTCATGGCTAAATATTTTACAGTTTAATTGATATTTAGCTTAAAAAGAAGCGAAATATTATAATTGCATATTTATAAGAGTCTCTATATGATTACAAGCATTTTTAGTAAATCTAAGCCCATAAACTTCATAATCGTTGCAGTTTATGTGTCACTCCTTTTTGTAGTTACTAATTATAACTTGCTGTTTTCAGATCTAAATACTGCGTTAGCCACGATTTTTAAATGGGGAATCACTTTGTTCTTGGTTTTTCTTTTGGACTTCATTGTGGGGAAAAATAATCTGACCCAAAGAAACAGTTATGCGATATTGACCTTTGGTTTGCTTTTTGGCATGTTTCCAGAGGCGATGACACATTTAGATTTATTGTTGGCTAATCTGTTTGTGATATTCGCATTAAGACGATTGATAAGCTTACATTCTAAATTAAATATTAAAAAGAAGCTGTTTGATGCTGCCTTCTGGATTGCATTGGCAACCCTATTTTATTTTTGGGCGATACTCTTTTTTGCCTTGGTCATCGTGGCTTTGATTTATCATTCCCAAAATGACTTTAAAAATGTGATAATTCCTTTTGCTGGTGTCGTAACAGTAATAATTCTACTCTTAACCTATAACATTCTCGTACACGACGTGTACTTGAGACCTTCAAATTTTAAGCGCTATGCGAGTTTAGACTTTACAGCCTATAATAGTAAAGAAAACATCCTGAAACTTACAGTTTTGTTCACCTCATTTGTATGGACGATAATCTATTATTTTAGAATCATACCAGACAAGAACAAAAAGTTAAAACCATCTTATTTTATTATGGCTTGGGCATCGATTATAGCCATTTTAGTTGCAATCATTGCACCAATAAAAAACGGTAGTGAATTTTTATTTTTGTTTGTTCCATTTTCTATAATAATGGCGAATTATATCGAAGTGATTTCAGAACGTTGGTTCAAACAAGTGTTTATCGCACTTTTGCTTCTTACACCTATTATTGGGTTATTGCTGTAATTTATTGCCGAATGCCAGATCACCTGCATCACCTAGCCCAGGAATAATATAGCCTTTATCATTTAAGTGATCGTCCACAGCAGCAATCCAAAGTTGTACATCAGCATCAAACGCTTTTGTGATATAGTCGATACCAGGTTGCGCACCAATGACACTCACTAAATGTATGGCTTTGGGTATACCAAAAGGTTTTAAAGCTTCGAAAGTAGCTACCATAGATTGTCCTGTGGCCAACATTGGATCTGCTAAAATCAAGGTTTTACCCTCCAAACTCGGACAAGCTAAATACTCAACCACAATATCGAAACTTTCGGGATTGTGCTTATGTTGTCTGTATGCTGAAATAAAAGCATTTTCCGCAGCATCAAAATAATTCAATAAACCATTATGAAGTGGAACACCAGCTCTTAAAATGGAACACAATACAATATCTTTTTTGTGTAAAACGGTTTCAGAAGTGCCTAAAGGTGTTTTAATAGGGTGCGTTTCAAACTGAAGGGATTTACTGAGTTCGTAACCAATAATTTCTCCGATCCGCTCAATGTTTCTTCTAAAACGCATACTGTCTTTTTGCACGGTTTTATCGCGTAATTCAGACATAAACGTATTTAAAATTGAAGGCGTTTCAGAAAGGTTGTGAATTTGCATAATATGGAAATTGTTTCGGCCGATAAAGTTAATAATTCCTACCGTATTTCTATTGTAAGATTTAATTTTAAAAAGGAAGAACTAAAATTACAAATACAAAAAAGACCCATACGTTAGAACATGATTTTTTTAAGTTGCTTTAAAGAATTTACAACTTAAAAAATTCATGTACTTTTGCATATTATAAATCGATTTCATTATGTTTTCACAAAAAGCTAACGCTATATTTCAAGAAGTTATTAAAACCTATAAAGTTTTAAATTCAGTAGATCAACCCTTTACAAATAAGTACGATAAAAACGACGATCTCATCGCACATTTATTATACAGAAAATCTTGGATAGATACGGTTCAGTGGGCTTACGAAGATATTATTAGAGACCCAAATATTGATCCTGTTGCCGCTTTAAAGTTAAAAAGAATGATTGATGCCTCTAACCAAGACAGAACGGATACAGTTGAATATATTGACAGTTATTTTTTGGATAAATACAAAGATGTAACCGTAAAACCAGGAGCTAAAATCAATTCTGAAAGTCCGGCTTGGGCCATAGACAGGCTTTCTATTTTGGCGCTTAAAATTTACCATATGCATCTCGAGACCGTCAGAGATGATGCCAGTGATGCACATAAAGCAGCTTGTCAAAAGAAATTGGATGTCCTTTTGGAGCAACGTGTAGATTTAAGTACTGCAATTGATGATCTACTTAATGATATCTCCAATGGAGACAAGTACATGAAGGTTTACAAGCAGATGAAAATGTATAATGATGATGAATTGAATCCTGTTTTGAGAGGTCTGAAGTAACGAATTCTGGCGAAAGCTGTAATCTCATTTTCCACTTCGGTTGCATTAAATATTAAGAGTGGTTAAGAAACACGTCTGTCATTTTGAGCCCAGCCGAAGAATCTCATTTTAAGATATTTCGTCTTCTCTTAATATGACATATATAAAAATTATGTCTAACAAACCGAACCACATATTAGCCATAAGGTTTTCAGCAATGGGAGACGTGGCAATGACAGTTCCCGTGCTTCGAGCACTTACGGCACAACATCCCGAACTCAAGGTCACAGTTGTTACTAGAGGATTGTTTAAACCGTTCTTTCAAGATTTAGAAAACGTTAGTGTATATGAAGCCGACTTAAAAGGTAATCACAAAGGTGTTTTAGGACTTTATAAATTATCAAAAGAACTAAAGGCCTTAGGTTTTGATGCCGTCGCAGATTTACACAATGTTCTTAGAAGTAAAATTTTAAAGTTCTTTTTCTTCGGAAATAACGTAGTGCAATTAAAGAAAGGTAGAGCTGAGAAAAAGGCACTCACATCAGGACAGGCTTTTCGGCAATTAAAAACCACGCTTCAACGCTATGCAGAAGTTTTTGAAGCCTTAGGTTATCCAGTAGACTTATCGCAACCTACATTTCCAAAACCAAAACCGTTTTCTGAAGAACTGAACGCCTTCATTTCCAAAAAAAACCTCAAAACTATCGGAATTGCACCTTTTGCAGCGCACCAGAGCAAAATGTATCCATTAGAACAAATGGAGAATGTAATTAAAAAACTGTCTGAAAATTATAATATCATTTTATTTGGAGGGGGAAACAAAGAAATAGAAATTTTAAATCAACTTGAAACCAAATTCGACAACGTAAAATCCGTAGCCGGAAAATTGAATTTAGAAGATGAGTTAGTGCTCATTTCAAATCTAGACCTTATGTTAGCTATGGATTCCGGAAATGCACATATCGCAGCCATGTTAGGCAAAAAAGTAATTACCATTTGGGGAGTTACACATCCATTTGCTGGTTTTGCACCTTTTAATCAACTTAAAGATTATTCTCTGACAGCAGATAGAAAGAAATTCCCTTTAATTCCGACTTCAATTTACGGCAACACATACCCTGAAGATTATAAAAATGCTGCTGGAAGTGTTACGGTAAAAACTATCGTATCAAAAATTTCAGAGGTTTTATAATTCTTTTTTTCAGTATTAAATATAAAGGATAATTTAAGAAAAAAGACCTGTAAGAGGTTTTATTCCCGAAAGCTTTCGGGACTGCTAGGTCTCAGGTTATTTTTCATTGGTAGCTAGTTCCCTTCCTTTGGAAGGGTTAGGGAAGGCTTCTTACACATCATCATAATCCACAGCAACATTTGCAGACGTCGGATGCGCTTGGCACGTTAATATCAAACCTTCTGCAACTTCTCCATCCGTCAATATATTATTTTGACGCATTTTGGCTTCGCCTTCGGTAAGTCTGGCAATACAACTACTACAAATTCCACCTTGACAAGAGTAAGGCGCATCAATATCTTGTTTTAAAGCCGCTTCAAGAATAGTTTGCTTTTGCGACATATTGAATTCAAACTCTTCATCATCAACCATCACCTTGATTTTAGTTTGTCCTGAAGGCAAATCTGTCGTAATTTCGGTATCAGCTTCAACAGGAGCTGTAAACAATTCAAACTTAATCGCATTTTCCTTTATACCATTTTCGATTAATACATCTTTTACGGTATGGATCATTTGTTCTGGGCCACAAAGAAAAAATTGTTCAATTGTAACATCCTTGTATTTGTTTTTTACGATGAGGTTGACCGTACTTTTTTCAATCCGACCAAATAGCGCATCTTCCTCTTTTACCTGACTGTAAATAAAATGAACATGAAGTCGATTGCCATAAAATGCTTGTAGTTCTACAAGGTCTTTAAAAAACATAGCGTCTTCAGAAGATTTATTCCCATAAACCAAGATAAAATTACTAAAAGGCTCGTCTTCCAAAAGTGTTTTTGCAATACTAAGAACTGGTGTAATTCCGCTTCCAGCAGCAAAAGCAGCAATGGTTCTGGTTTTGGCATTATTGGCTTCAAAAGTAAAACGTCCATTGGGTTCTGCCACCTCTAGCGTATCGCCAGCTTTTAATTGCTCGTTAGCATAAATGGAAAATGTACCACCTTCAACCGCCTTTACGGCTACAGTAACATTGCCGCTTTTTTGGGAAGCACAAATGGAATAATCCCGTCGGATGTCTTCGTTATTAATAGTCGTTTTTAAGGTAATGTATTGTCCGGCTTTAAAGCTGAATTTTTCTTTTAGATTCTCAGGAATATCAAAGGTAATGGCAACCGAATTGTCCGTTACTTTATCAACTGATTTTATAGTGAGTGAATGAAATTGTGACATTAAAAATTGTTTTATGCAAAAATAAGAAATGTATTAGAACCTAGTAGGTTTTTAAGACCTTGTCTGAATAAATTTTGATGTATATCAATACATACCATTATTGTTCATAAGAAAACAACACAATCACTAATAATCTTAGAGTTAGATAAAATTGCTTTTGAGTTTTAATTATTTTGTCATTCGATCATATTTATAATTTTATAGGCACTAGCACTTTACGTCTCAATTTTTGTAATTTTATCCAAATCCAAAAACGGCATAGCAAGGCATCAGCCAGAATACAATTTGCTATAGTTAGTGTAACAAATTTCACTAAAGTACTACTAACCCAACACACAACCCAACCAAAACAGGATGATAAAACATTTTCTCAATCTCGAATGGAAACAATATTTTCGTTCGTCCTATTGGCAGAAAAATATAGCTATCAATATCTTAATGGTATTTTTTGCGCTTTATTTTGTGGTTATGTTTTTAAGTTTGGGCTTCGGACTGCTTTTTATTCTTAAAAAAATGTATCCTGATCAAGATCCATTCATAATTGTAAATGGGTTTATATTTTTCTGGATTATCGGTGACTTAATGATGCGTTTCTTTTTACAGAAACTACCCGTTATGAGTGTAAAGCCCTTACTTATTTTACCCATAAAACGATCTACAGTAGTTAACTATGTTTTAGGAAAATCTGCAGTATCGTTTTTTAATTTTTTACCCTTATTTGCCATCATTCCATTTAGTATTATGCTCGTAAGGGATGGCTATGCAACTTCCATGGTTTTAACATGGATGTTTACCATGATAATTTTTGTACTTATTATCAATTTTCTGAATTTTATTATTGAAGCTTTTTCTGCTGAGAAAGAATTATCATTTCTTCCTATTATTACAGTTGTGGGTATCTTGTTTGGCTTAAACCATTTTGGCGTGCTTCCAATGACCACATTAATTGGTGAAGCACTAATAGGAATAGCAAATAACCCAATTTTCATACTTATTCCAATTGCAATTCTAGCATTTTGTTATGCTTTCAACTTTAAAATTTTAAGAAGTAAACTATTTTTAGATAGCTCACTGAAATCTAAAGTTATAGAAGTCAATGCGGCAGATTTATCTTGGACCAAACGTTTTGGAGACATTGCACCATTTATGCAATTAGATTTAAAACTGATTTGGAGAAACAAAAGAACAAAATCCATGACATTTTTATTGTTGATTGGTGTGCTTTATGGACTGTTCTTTTATCCACAGCCCATGTACAGGGAAATGTCTTTCATGTCTGCTTTTATCGGAATATTCTCAACAGGGTTTTTCTTGATCAATTTCGGACAGTTCATTCCAGCTTGGGATAGCGCTTACTACAAACTATTAATGAGCCAAAACATTAAATACGAGCAATATTTGCGTTCAAAATTTATATTAATGGTCATAAGCGTGGTTCTGCTTTTTGTTTTGGGTATTCCGTATGTGTATTTTGGTTATAAAATCTTGATCGCACACTTTGCAGCAGCGATTTATAATATTGGCGTCAATACGCACGTGATACTTTGGGGAGGATCTTTCAACCGTAAAAAAATTGAATTGGATAAAAAAGCAGCTTTTAATTATCAAGGAACTGGAGCCGTACAATGGCTGATTGGTATTCCGTTAATGTTGGTGCCAATGGGTTTATTTGGCCTAGTCAACTGGCTCGCTGGCTTTGGAGCTGCAATAGCCTTATTAATCGTACTTGGAATTTCAGGCATTGTTTTTCATAAAAAATTAATGAAAGGTATCACCCAAAAATATCTCGATTCAAAACACAAAATGATTGACGCTTTTAGTCAAGATAACTAATACACAAACAACCATGATATATACAAAAGACCTTACAAAAGCATATAAAGGAACAACTGTTCTTAATATTGAAGAATTAAAAATCCCTAAAGGTCAAAGTTTTGGTTTGGTAGGAAATAATGGTGCTGGAAAAACAACGTATTTCAGTTTATTATTAGATTTAATTAAACCAACCACAGGAAACATTACAAGTAATAGCGTTGTTGTGGATGAAAGTGAAGACTGGAAACCATTCACATCTTCTTTTATTGACGAAAGTTTCTTGATCGGTTATCTAACACCTGAAGAATATTTCTATTTTATCGGAGAATTACGCGGACAAAACAAAGCAGATGTCGATAATTTAACATCAAAGTTTGAAGATTTCTTTAACGGCGAAATTATAGGAAAGAAAAAATACCTAAGGGATTTAAGTAAAGGAAACCAAAAGAAAGCCGGCATTGTAGCAGCATTAATCGGTAATCCTGAAGTTATTATCTTAGATGAACCTTTCGCAAACCTAGATCCAACCACCCAAATAAGACTAAAACAAATTATTAAAGATTTAGCCAAAAAACAAGGTGGAACCGTTTTGGTATCTAGTCACGATTTAATGCACGTGACTGATGTGTGTGAAAGAATCGTTGTGTTAGAAAAGGGCAATGTGATTAAAGATTTAGAAACCAATCCTACAACATTAAAGGAATTGGAAGCGCATTTTGGAAGCAGCGCCATGGCATCACAAGAAGAAGAATAATCCCCTTTAGTTCCCCAAAAGGGGAAAACTCACCTGCACTTACGAACAACCCTCGTGTACGGACACGTCGCGACTTGTACCTACGCGAGAGAATATTTTTCAGGTCACAATAAAGCCAATAATTCAAAAAGATATGTATTTTTACCACCCAACACACTAAACAGGGTGTTTTTGAGTTATCTATTAACCAAATAGAACCAACGTTTGAAAACCTATTACAAAATCATATTATTGCTTTTCTGTGCATCAATGCTTACCCAAAGCTGTTCGCGCAAAAAAGATAAATTCATTAACCGACAGTTTCATGCTTTAGGCACTAAATACAATGTGCTTTATAATGGCAATATTGCGCTGATACGTGGCATTGATGGTGTAAATAATGAATTTACAGAAAATTTCTGGGAGCTCTTGCCTGTTGAGCGTATGAGTGTGTCCGAAGATATTTTTTTGCCAGGACAAACCAAAAATGCCGATTTTGAGCGTGCTGAAGAAAAAGCCATTAAGGCCATCCAAACTCACGGGATGAATATAGGTGGTAAGGAAAAAAATCCACAGATTGACGAAGCTTATTTACTTTTAGGGCAGGCACGCTATTTCGATCAACGATTTGTGCCAGCAATGGCAGCTTTCAACAATATTTTAAATAAATATCCAACAAGCGATAAAATAAATCAGGTTAAAATCTGGCGCGAAAAAACAAGTATGCGTTTAGATAATAACGTTGGTGCTATTGAGAAACTGACACGACTCCTCAAAGAAGAAGACATCGAAGGCCAAGATTTAGCAGATGCTTCGGCAGCTTTAGCGCAAGCTTATCTCAATACAAAATCTAAGGATAGTGCGCTTGCCCAACTGACAATTGCTGCGGAAAACACAGAAGTGAAAAGAGAAAAAGCACGTTATCATTTTATTAAAGGACAAATTTATAATGAATTTGGTAAAAAAGACAGTGCAAATATGGAGTTCGATGCCATTATAGACATGCATCGTCAGATCCCAAGATCTTTTTATATCAACGCACATATTGAAAAATCAAATAATTTTGAGGCCTCAGATGGAAATGAAATAGAGTTTGAAGACTATTTAGCTGAACTTGAAGAAAACAGAGAGAACAGACCATTTTTAGATAAAATCTATTACCGCATTGCCGAATACCATCGCCATAAGATGTCAGATAGTATTGCGGAAGTCTATTATAATAAATCACTTAGAAAAACAAGCTCAGACAAATACCTAAGATCCCTTAATTACGAAACATTAGGGAATATGTATTTCGACAAGAATATATATAAAATCGCTGGAGCCTATTACGACTCAACGATGACTGCCATGGTTGAAAACACCAAGCTCTACAGAATCATAAAGAAGAAACGGGAAAACCTCGATGATGTGATATATTATGAAGGTATTGCGCAAACCAATGATAGTATTCTAAGAATGGTGAGTCTTCCAAAAGCTGAACAATTGGCCATTTACACACAATTTGCGGAAGACCAACGATTAAAAGCGCTAGAAGCAAAAAAAGAACAAGAAGCAGCCTTAGAACGACAAAAAAATCAGCCAATAGCAACTAATAAGTTAGACCAAAGAAAATCACAAAATCTAAGAAGTGTGGGCGGTCCACCAGATATGTCCAAGAATTTTCAGTCTAAAGGAAATCAAGTGATAAGTAACAATAATAGCAAAAGCAGTTTTTATTTTTATAACCAAACTACTGTAGCTTACGGTAAAAATGAGTTTCTGAAACTTTGGGGAAATCGTAAACTTCAAGATAACTGGAGACTGTCTAGTGAGCGTGCTAGTCTTGTAAACACTGTAAAGAATGATAGCTTAATGGACACCGCTACAGAAGATACACGTTTTGATCCAGAAACCTATTTGGCATCTTTACCAACAGAGCAAAAAGAATTAGATAGCATCGCTAAAGAGCGAAACTTCGCTTATTATCAATTGGGTATTATTTATAAGGAAAAATTTAAAGAACTTGAATTGTCAAAAACTAGGTTCGAGGATTTATTGGAAAACAATCCTGAAGACCGATTGATTTTACCTTCAAAATATAATTTATATCGTCTTTATGTCGAATTAGGACTAAACCGAAAAGCGGAAGCGATGAAAACGACAATCATCAATGAGTATCCAGATTCTCGTTATGCCGAAATTCTTTTAAATCCACAATCAGAACTATCTAAGGACGAAAACAGTCCTGAAGCCATTTACACTAAGCTCTACAAACAATTTGAAAATGAAGAATATGCTGCTGTGATTAAAGAAGCAGAAGCGCAGATAAAACGCTTGGAAGGCGATGATTTTGTGCCAAAATTTGAAATTCTAAAAGCCTCCGCTAAAGGAAGACTTTACGGTTTTGAAGCTTATAAGGAAGGAATTAACTATATTGCCTTAACTTATGTGAATACAGAAGAAGGTAAAAAGGCACAAGATATTATAACGAATGCCTTTCCTGTGTTGGCAAAAAAGGAATTTGTAGCCGATGATGATGCCGAGAATTTTAATGTCATTTTTCAATTCGAGAATAATGAGGAAGAAGATGTTGAGGCATTTATTAAGACTTTAGACGAGGAAGTTGCTAAGGTAGAATACTTTGACCTTAGTACATCAAAGGATGTTTACGACGAAAACACTACTTTTGTAGTGGTGCATGGACTAAAAAGTATAGGTGGTGCAAAAGGATTTGCAGAATTACTGAAATCGGGAGAAAAGGACAAAAGAGGGCGTATTGTAAAACCTAAAATTACAAGACCTTATTTTGCAATTTCATCGGCAAACTATGCTATAATACAAAGACATAAAAATTTAAATGCGTATTTAGAGTTACAGTAACTTAAAACCAAATCATCATGTTTTCTTCAGACAACAAAAAACCAAAACAATCAACCATGGAAACAACTACTCAGCAAAACATAATAGCACAAGGCACTAAAATTGTAGGTGACATAGCCAGCCAAGGCCCTTTTAGAATTGACGGAACTGTAGAAGGAAATGTTAAAACATCAGGAAAGATTGTGGTCGGTAAATCTGGTTTTATAAAAGGGACTCTACAAGGTGAAAATGCCGATTTTGAAGGTAAATTTTCAGGTAAGCTTATTTTATCTGGTACCTTATCTTTAAAATCTACAGCTCATATTGAAGGTGAAGTCCATATAAGTAAGTTGGCTGTTGAGCCAGGAGCAACTTTTAACGCAACGTGTAGCATGAAAGGTACCGTTAAATCATTATCTAATGAGCCAAGCAAACCACAACAAGCCTCAGAGCCAACAACCACAAGACCAGAAAGACAAGCTTAATTCTTATGCAGTCTATTCAGGGATTGTAATTCAAATGGTTGCTATAATAGCGATAGGCACTTTTATTGGTATTAAACTAGATGAGTCTTATCCCAACGAAAATAACTTATTTACACTAGGACTAACATTGGGTTCTGTTATTGCTTCAATTATTTACGTAATTAGACGTATTATTGCAGCTTCAAAAGATGACAATAAATGAATGACCTTTTTAAAAAAAGAGAAGTAAATTTTCTTATTCAACTACTTATCTTAAGTGCTTTACTCTTTGGAATTCATAGTTATCTCAATTATCATTTTGCAAAAGATGTTGTTTTGTTTTTCCCTTTATGGCAGATTTATCTATTTCATATTATAACTGTGCTAATTATCTACACCTTAATAAATTATCGGGATTCTATTGGTAAAACCGAAGTGTTTAATGCGTTTATCTTGGGAATGCTTTTAAAAATGATACTCACTATGGTATTTTTATTACCTTGGATTTTATCTAAACCAGAGCAGAAAGGATTTGATCTTGCAAATTTCTTCATTCCATATTTCTTGTATTTATCCTTTGAGGTTTTTACCATCACTAAATTTCTTCAGAAGTCTTAAATAAATAGTTTCAAAACACCTATTAATCAGTTGTTTTAATCGACAAAACGGCATTAAAAATTATCGATAAATTATTGTTTGTGAATTCATATAATGTACGTACATTTGCACCGAATTTAAAGTAAGGTATTTTTTAAGCCCATTAGAATGAGAATAAGCACCTTTAAAAGCATAATATTTTCAGCGTTATTTTTAACGGTATTTAATATTGGTTTTGCCTCTGAAACAAAAGAAGGAGGAGACGACGAAAAATTCGATCCTAAAGAGATGATCTTACATCACGTTAAGGATGCTTACGGAATGCACTTATTTGATTGGAATGGCCATGCTGTTTCTATCCCACTACCTTTGATTTTATGGACGGATAATGGGTTAACCACGTTTTCATCTTCAGAATTCCACCATGATTATAACGGAGAAGTTGTTGTTGAGAAGAACGGACAGCGTTTTGTTAACGTACACGAAAAAGTATATGTTTTAGACGAAGGCGCAACGGCAGTAAAATACGATGCTGAGCATCATCCAACAAACGCACACAGACCGAAATTAGATTTATCGATTACGAGAAACGTATTTATGATGTGGGTTTCTGTGGCGCTATTGTTATTAATCTTTTTATTTGCCGCACGTCGTTATAAAAAATCAGAAAATTACGTACCAACTGGAGTCGCTAGTTTTGTTGAACCTCTAATTGTATTTGTTAGGGATGAAATCGCAAGACCAATGATTGGTGAGCATAAATACAAAAGGTACATGCCTTACTTATTAACCATATTTTTCTTTATATGGATCAATAATATTTTTGGGTTAATACCAATCTTTAATGGAGCTAACTTAAGTGGTAACATTGCGTTTACATTTACATTAGCGGTTATTACATTTATTATTACAACATTTAGCGGTAATAAAAACTATTGGAAGCACATCTTTTGGATGCCAGGCGTTCCTGTACCAATGAAAATATTTTTAATGCCAATTGAGATTATAGGAATGTTTGTAAAACCTATTTCCTTAATGATTCGTTTGTTTGCCAACATTACGGCTGGTCACGTAATCATATTAGCGTTAATGTCATTGATATTTGTATTTGAAACTGTTTATATAGCACCAGTATCTGTAGCATTCTCATTGTTTATTACGGTTATTGAAATTATAGTAACAGCGATTCAAGCTTATATATTTACAATATTGTCAGCCCTTTATTTTGGGATGGCAACTGAAGAAGAACATCATTAATTAATTTAAATTTTATATTATGACTATTACTGGAATTGCAGCTATTGGAGCTGGTTTAGCAGCTATTGGAGCTGGTGTTGGTATTGGTAAGATTGGTGGATCAGCTATGGAAGCTATGGCTCGTCAACCAGAAATGCACGGAAAGATTCAATCTTCTGCATTAATCTTAGCAGCCTTCGTAGAAGCGGTAGCACTATTTGGTGTTGTTGTTGCTTTCTTACAAGGGTAAGACATTTAAGATACAGAAGTAACGGTTGGTTGCTTCTGTATTTTATATCATCCTTCAAAGCTTTATGTGTAGAAGGATAAAATTTAAGTTATTTAAAACAAAACAAAATGGATTTAATTACACCTGAATTTGGATTGGTCTTTTGGACGTTAATTACATTTTTGATATTGCTTCTTATCTTAAGAAAATTTGCTTGGAAACCGATTTTAGGGGCTGTAGGCGAAAGAGAAGAAGGTATTAAAGATGCATTGGCTTCTGCTGAAAAGGCACGTAGGGAGATGGAAAACCTTCATGCTGATAACGAACGTATTCTGCAAGAAGCACGTGCTGAACGTGAAGCGATGTTAAAAGATGCTCGTGACATGAAGAATAAAATTGTTTCAGACGCTAAAGAAGAAGCGCAAGCACAAGCGAGCAAAATGATTGAGCAGGCACAAGCCGCTATTGAAAGTGAAAAGAAAGCATCGATGGCAGAATTAAAAAGCTATGTTGCAGGCTTATCAATCGATATCGCTGAAAAGGTAGTGCGTGAAGAATTATCTAACAAAGACAAGCAACTAAAATTGGTTGAAAACATGTTAGGAGAAGCAACTTTAAACTAAAATTAATTAATAAGAACTTCTTTCCTTTGGAAAGGATTTAGAATAGGATATGGCAGGATCTAGAGCGGCAATACGTTATGCCAAAGCAGTTTTGAGCTTAGCAACAGACAATAAATCTGCTGAAGCGGTAAACAGTGATATGAAATCAATCACTAACGCTATCACTCAGAGTGTGGACTTAGATCAGATGCTTCAAAGTCCTGTAGTGAGAGCTTCAGATAAAAAATCGGTACTTTCAAAAGTGTTTAAGGATGCTAATGTGGCAACCTTTAATTTAATAGACACATTAATTGAAAACAAAAGACTGGCGCTTTTAAATGATGTAGCTGCAAGTTATATAATGTTATACGATCGACTAAGGGACTCACAAATTGCGAAGGTAACGACAGCAGTGCCTTTAACTGAGGATTTAAAAGCCAAGGTTGTTGCTAAAGTGAAAGAACTAACAGGTAAGAAAGCAGAATTAGAAAATATTATAGATGAAAGCATCTTAGGTGGTTTCATATTACGAGTAGGAGATATTCAGTATAATGCAAGTATCGCAAACAAACTCGATAAATTAAAAAGAGAATTTACATTAAATTAAAAACGTCAGAGTTGGCGACTAACGTCTAACATCTAACGTCTAATATCTAAATAGAGATGGCAGAAGTAAAACCAGCTGAAATATCAGCAATCTTAAAACAACAACTTTCAGGTTTTGAAGCAAGTGCTTCATTAGACGAAGTAGGGACAGTATTAACTGTAGGTGATGGTATTGTACGTGCTTACGGATTAGCTAATGTGCAATATGGTGAATTAGTGGAATTCGATGGTGGTGCAGAAGGAATTGTACTTAACCTTGAAGAGGATAATGTAGGTATTGTACTTTTAGGAACTTCAATAGGAGTGAAAGAAGGTTCTATAGTAAAACGTACAGAACGAATTGCCTCTGTGAAAGTAGGAGAAGGTATTGTTGGTCGTGTTGTAGATACTTTAGGTAATCCTATTGATGGTAAAGGACCAATCGCTGGTGAAACTTATGAAATGCCTTTAGAGCGTAAAGCACCTGGTGTGATATACAGAGAGCCGGTAACTGAGCCGTTACAAACAGGTATTAAGGCGATTGACGCCATGATTCCAGTTGGTAGAGGGCAACGTGAGTTGGTAATTGGTGACCGTCAAACTGGTAAAACAGCGGTTTGTATTGATACCATCTTAAATCAAAAAGAATTTTACGATGCAGGTGAGCCTGTATATTGTATATATGTTGCTGTAGGTCAAAAGGCTTCAACAGTAGCTTTAATTGCTAAAACTTTAGAAGAAAGAGGTGCTTTAGCTTATACAACAATAGTTGCTGCAAATGCATCAGATCCTGCTGCAATGCAAGTTTATGCACCATTTACAGGCGCATCTATTGGAGAATATTTTAGAGATACTGGTCGTCCGGCTTTAATCGTATTTGATGATTTATCAAAACAAGCCGTTGCTTACCGTGAGGTGTCTTTATTGTTAAGACGTCCTCCAGGACGTGAGGCATATCCTGGTGATGTATTCTACTTACACTCAAGATTATTGGAGCGTTCTGCTAAAGTCATTAACGATGATTCTATTGCTAAAGAAATGAACGATTTACCTGAGGTTCTAAAACCTTTAGTAAAAGGTGGTGGTTCTTTAACGGCATTGCCAATCATTGAAACACAAGCGGGTGACGTATCGGCATATATTCCAACTAACGTAATTTCGATTACGGATGGTCAGATATTCTTAGATGGTGATTTATTTAACTCTGGTGTTCGTCCAGCGATTAACGTAGGTATTTCAGTATCGCGTGTTGGTGGTAATGCACAGATTAAATCTATGAAAAAGGTATCTGGTACATTGAAATTAGATCAAGCGCAGTTCCGTGAATTGGAAGCATTTGCTAAGTTTGGTTCAGATTTAGATGCGGTTACACTAAACGTAATCAACAAAGGTAAGCGTAATGTTGAAATCTTGAAGCAAGCACAAAACGACCCTTTCAGAGTTGAAGATCAGGTCGCTATTATTTATGCAGGTTCTAAGAACTTGTTAAAGGATGTTCCTGTCGATAAAGTGAAGGAATTTGAGAGAGACTATTTGGAGTTCTTAAACGCCAAGCATAGAGATACTTTAGATACACTTAAAGCAGGTAAATTAACCGATGAGGTCATTGATACATTGACAAGCGTAGCAAAAGATCTTTCAAGTAAATACAGAGCTTAATATTTTAAACTAATGTCACTCGGATGATTACCAAAAGCAAAACATATTTTGTTGGAGGTAGCTAGAAGGGTCTTTATAATAAAAGGATGGCGAATTTAAAGGAAATTAGAAACAGAATATCATCGGTATCTTCAACGATGCAGATTACAAGTGCCATGAAAATGGTATCTGCTGCCAAGTTAAAGAAAGCCCAAGATGCTATTACTGCCATGCGTCCATACTCCAATAAGTTAACGGAATTACTTCAGAGTTTAAGCGCTACTTTAGACGCAGATTCAGGAAGTAAATATTCTGTTCAAAGAGAAGTGAAGAACGTTTTAATCGTTGCTATTACCTCTAACAGAGGTCTCGCAGGTGCTTTTAATTCTAATATTATTAAAGAGGTTAATAGACTCTCTGGAAGCACTTATGCTAACCAAGAAGTGTCTTATTTAGCAATCGGTAAGAAAGCTAACGATGCATTTAAAAAGACCAATAAAGTTATCGCTAATAAAAGTGACCTTTATGACGATTTAACTTTTGATAATGTTGCTGAGATAGCTGAAATGTTAATGGATAAATTTACATCAGGAGAGTTTGATAAAATTGAAATTGTTTACAATCACTTTAAGAATGCAGCGACTCAGCTTGTAATTGCGGAACAGTTTTTACCAATTAAGCCAGTTGAAGGCGATGTGGTTTCTAATACAGATTATATTTTTGAACCTTCTAAAGAGGAGATTGTTGAAGCTTTAATTCCTAAGGCATTAAAAACACAATTGTACAAAGGCATAAGGGATTCTTTTGCTTCTGAACATGGTGCTCGTATGACAGCGATGCATAAAGCAACAGATAACGCCACAGAATTAAGAGATCAACTTAAATTAACTTATAACAAAGCAAGACAAGCTGCCATTACTAACGAAATCTTAGAGATTGTTGGTGGTGCTGAGGCATTGAATAACTAACAAATTCCTGCAAAAGCAGGAATCTCAGACTTAAAATACTTCAACCTAACTTTAATGAGTTAGGTTTTTTTATGACATTACTTTTCGAAATCTTATATTTATAATATGAAAATATTAAAAAACTTAGTATTTTTTATATTGATACAAGTGTCATTCATAGCGCTATATCAATGTGTATCCATGCCTAAGCTAGAAAAAGAAACACCATTCACAGTTGAAACAGTGTATTACCAAAAGTGGAACGCAGGAATAAAAGAAGGTGGTTCTGGAGTTAACGTCTATATTGAGATAAATGATACTTTGATAGATTTGGATAGTCTATATTTTCGTGGACAAGTAGCCAAACTTCAATCCAATACTAAAGATAGTTTATTATACATTGGACGTTTGAAGTCGAATGTAACGACTTCAAGTTGGCCATTTCAAATACAGGATGATGAATGTGTAATGAGCTACTTAGAGCATGATAAAGTGCATTATTTCAAAATATCTAATATTAAGGAACACAAGCCTTTAAACTATCCTAAAAATTCCTCAAATAGATGATAAAGTACTCTGGTTGATACATAAATGTTAAATATATATAAAAAATCTTACCTTAAAATACTTTTTGTCGAATAAAAAGTGCATTTAATAGATTTATTGTGTTTTTCATCTATATTGCATTTCCAAATCTTAACCTACATTATTATGAAACGATTAAGAAAAGCAGCCTACATTATAGGTTTAGCTGTTTTAGCTTCGTCCAATTTTCAGTGTTCAAGTTCAAGAGCATTTATCAAATCGTCGGAAGAACCTATTCCATTTAAAGTCAGAACAATATCTTTTCAAGAATGGAATGCTGGCGATAATGAAGAAGATACAGGTATCAATGTTTATGTGCCAATAGTTAATAAAGCTGAGGATATCATCATAGATAGTGTCTATTTCAGAAACTTTAAAGGTCAGTTAGTTAGAAATTATAGTAGATACACTTCCGTATTACGGACTAATTCACTTGACTATACCATAGAAAAAACAGAAAAAGTAAATGACTATCCGTTTACCTTAGCTAACAACGAATGCGCAATTAGTTATGTTGAAAAAGGTAAGGTTAAATATCTAAAACTGACCGATGTCATACAAAAAGAAGCAATTTACTATAAAGATGGTCCACCTTTGGCGTACCAAAGAAGGCGAGAAGCAATGATAGTATCTGGTGAGGAGTCAAATTTAAAACCTGAACCCAAGTTTCAACCTACTAAAACATTTAAAGTTAAAACGATATCGTATCAAGAATGGTACGCAGGTATAAAAGTTGGAGGCACTGGATTGAATGTTTTTGTACCTATAGTTAATAAAGAAGAACATATTAAAATAGATAGCGTGTATTTTAGAAACCTGAAAGCTAAGCTCGTTGAAAACTATGGTAGATATACAGCCGTCTTAAAAAACAAGTCCCCTTATTATACCTTTAAAAAGACAGAAAAAGACGATAATTTTCCATTTACATTAGGTGATAACGAATGTGCTATTAGTTATGTGGAAAATGGAGTAGTTAAATATTTAAAAGTAACTGACATGAGTGAAAAAGCAGGTACCTATTATGAAAATGGACCACCTTCAATTTACGAAAATACCGCTATAACAGTTGCTGCAAGAAATGATGAGAAAGATAAGTATATAACAACATTAGCTAACAATGAAAGTGCGGATAGTTTTATCGAAAAAGCTGAAGTTAATCCTCTAAAACGCACAGATGTTATTTTAAAAGAAGGAATTTATGATACAAACCTTCCGCCTATCACTTATCAACGAAGAAGTGAAACAATAGTAGAATCTTGTGATGACATCAAATTAGAACCCAAACCAAGGTTTGAACCTAAGACAAGATCTAAAGTTAAAACCACAGCCATTAAAAAAAGGTACGCTGGCATATATGTAGAAGGTTTAGGTATGAATGCTGTTGTGCCTATTGTAAATAATAAGGACGATTTCAAACTAGATTATATTTACTTCAGAAAATTAAAATTGGTAGAAATTTACGGTCGAGATAGTGTGATTTTAAAAAATAAAATCCCCTTACTACTCCTGTAATAAGTCTGAAAAAGATGATGACTATCTATATGATTTAGCTAATCAAGAATTTGCTATTAGCTTTTTGGAAAATGAAGAACCTAAATATCCTAAAGTAAAAAATTTGAATGAAAAACCAGGAGTTTATTACGAAAACGGACCACCTTATATTTCTGAAAACAATGCATCAAGTATTTATGCCGCTATAGTTTAGTTGTATGTATATTGGCTGAGAGCAATAGTGCATTTCATCGATAAAATAGGTTTTTGGTAGATGAAATTACTTTTTTTATCTATATTGCCCGTCCAAACCTTAACCTACATTAACATGAAACGACTTAAAAAGGCAATTTACGTCTTAGTTTTCGCAGCTATTTATGGTACCGCTTTACCATGTGCTGCACAAAAAATGACAACCGCAACTACATTACAACAACAAGCACCATTTACAGTTAAAACCGTTTCTTTTCAAGAATGGTATGCAGGCATCAAAGTTGGTGGAACAGGAATAAATATTTTCGTTCCTATAACTAATTTGTCCGACAACGTTGAAATAGATCGTATTTATTTTAGAAACCTTACAGGTAAACTGAATGAAAAAAACGGTAAGTATTTTGCCATACTGGAGAATGATTCTAAAAATTACACATTCAAAAAACCAGAAGCACCAGCGGATTATCCCTTTAGGCTCAAAGACGACGAATGTGTTGTGAGTTATGTTGAAGGAGGAACAACTAAATATTTAAAAATCACGTCTGTGAATGAATTCGCAGGGACGTATTATGAAAACGGACCACCATCAATTTATGAAAAAAAGTCCTCTACCATTGTAGCTACAGTTGACGACGACGAATAAAGTATTTTTGATTTAAAAATTCATGAAAGCCTTGCTGGTAAAGCAAGGCTTTTTTTGCATCATCTAACAAAAAGACCCATATATATTTAATACTTTTGGATTTCATAATTATTTTTAAGATTGAGCGGATTCAAATCACTTTTTAAGCAAACATTCATTTATGGCTTAGCAACAGTATTGCCTAGAATGTTGAGTTTTATTTTGGTACCACTTTATACCAATCCAGAGGTGTTATCTGTTGAGGAATATGGTCGCGTATCGTTCATATTCGCTTATTTTGTACTTTTTAATGTGGTTTTGGCCTATGGCATGGAAACCGCTTTTTTTAGGTTTTTCAATAAAGAAGACAATCAAGAAAAAGTAACGAGTACTTCAGCTATTTCCTTAATTGTGAGTTCTTTTATTTTATTGGGTATTGCTTTCCTGTTACGACATCAGATTTCAACAGCAATAAATATAGAACTTAAATATCTCAATTTAGTATTTATTATTCTACTTTTAGATGCTTTGGTCATTATTCCATTTGCTTGGTTGCGCGCTACAGCAAGACCTATGCGCTACGCCATTATTAAAATATTTAACGTTGCGGTTAACCTTGGGCTCAATATCTTCCTACTATTATACTTGAACGGTTTAGCAGAGAGCAATTCGTTTTTCAACAGTATCTATATTCCAGATTATCAAATCAGTTACATATTCATTTCAAATTTAATAGCGAGCGGACTAACTTTAGTTTTATTGCTCCCATTCTACGCTCAAATTAAGTTCAAATTCGATACCGTTTTATGGAAAAAAATGATGAAATACACCATGCCTGTTCTTGTGGCAGGTATTGCTTATTCCGTTAATGAAACCTTCGATCGTATTTTATTGGAACATCTTTTACCAGTGAATGTTGCAAACGAACAAATCGGGATGTACTCAGCATGCTATAAATTGGCCTTATTTATGACCTTGTTTGCAACCGCCTTTCGTTTAGGCATAGAGCCTTATTTTTTCAGTCACTCTAAAACCGAAAACCCTCAAAAAAACTATGCAAAAATTTTAGAATACTTTATAGCCTTTGGTTCTGTAATTCTTTTAGTGGTCGTTGTTTTTGCAGACCTCTTAAAACCTTACATTATTTTAAGTGAAGCGTATTACGAAGCCATGTGGATAGTACCTTTTATACTTTTGGCGAATTTTTGCTTAGGTATTTATCAAAACCTTTCGGTTTGGTACAAAATCACGGATCGCACTAAGTTTGGCGCGTATATTTCAATAGTTGGTGCCATCGTAACCTTAGTGTTGAATTATGTTTTAATTCCAATTATTGGTTTTAAAGGTTCGGCAATAGCAACGCTTTCAGCTTATTCAGTGATGATGTTGATATCTTTTTATTTCGGACGAAAATATTATCCTATTCCGTATGATTTGAAGAAAATAGGTCTTTACCTTACTGTATCTGTTCTATTTTCATTTCTGTTTTTCTATAGATATCGAGAGCATTATATTCTCGGAATTGTAATGATAATTGTATTTTTGGGCTTAGTTATTTTACTTGAAAAGAAGGAATTAAAGCAATTATTGAATAGGTAATGGTGTAATCATGCTGAGCACAGAAGCATTTTTATAAAATTAAAACATAATTAAAAAGTCTCTTCCCTTGGGAAGACGTAAGATGGGAATGAAAATAAAAATTATAAACAAATCCAGACACGATTTACCGCATTACGAAACCATAGCATCTGCTGGAATGGATTTACGCGCAAGTATAACTAAATCTAGAGTCCTTAAACCTCTAGAAAGAACCATTGTTGGAACGGGTTTATTCATAGAATTACCTGTTGGGATTGAAGCACAGGTAAGACCAAGGAGCGGATTGGCTGCTAAAATGGGAGTTACAGTTTTGAACGCACCAGGAACAATTGACGCAGATTACAGAGGCGAAATAGGTGTTATTTTGGTCAACCTTTCTAACGACGACTTTACGATAAATAATGGTGAGCGTATTGCACAATTAGTGATTGCAAAACATGAGCGTGCAGAATGGGTAGATTCAATAGAGCTTTCTGAAACCGATAGAGGAGAAGGTGGTTTTGGGAGTACAGGAGTTAGATGACCAATTCTCGCGAACGCGGGAATCTCAGAATAAATAAGCTTGAAACATTGGTATGTCTATATATATTGGCAAACAAGCCAAATGGAGTACCAACTGGAATTAGATTTATAATAAAATTAGAAATTAATAAAAAATTCGTGTTTTCACGGGAAGAAAGTATAACCTAAAAGATAATAGCTTTCGCAGGCATCAATTAAATTTCCTGCAAGGTTTTGAAAACTTTGTAGTTATAAACCCAAAAAGTAAATAATTAGGTTGAAAAAAACATAAAATAATTTAAAACATAGTTTAATTAAAATAAAAAAGTCCTTTCCTTTGGAAAGGATTTAGATAGGATATGAAAATAATAGTACCAATGGCAGGCAGAGGCTCTCGCCTAAGACCACACAGTTTAACCGTACCAAAACCTTTAATTCCTGTTGCAGGACAACCTATAGTCCATCGTTTAGTTAAGGATATTGCTAAAGTTTTAAAGCAACCGATTGAGGAAATTGCTTTTGTTTTAGGCGATCCAGCATTTTTTGGAGATGAGGTTGTCGAGAGTTTAACGGAACTCGCTGAAGGATTAGGAGCCAAAGCATCCATCTATAGACAAGATCAGCCATTAGGAACTGGTCATGCCATTATGAGTGCCAAACCATCACTTTCCGGACCAGCCGTAATTGCTTATGCGGATACATTGATTAGAGCAGAATTCGATTTAGATCCAACGGCGGATAGTGTGATTTGGACAAAATGTGTTGCAAATCCTGAAGCTTATGGCGTCGTAAAATTGAATGCAGATAAGAACATTGTTGAATTGGTTGAAAAGCCAGAAACTTTTGTTAGTGACCAAGCCGTTATCGGAATCTACTACTTTAAGGATGTGGCGGTTTTAAAGGAAAAATTACAAGAGATTTTAGATGAAAATATAATGAATGGCGGTGAATACCAAATCAATGATGGTATTAAACGCATGATGGCTGATGGAAGAATTTTCAAAACAGGAACTGTTGACGAGTGGATGGACTGCGGAAACAAAGCCGTTACCTTAGAAACGAATGCTAAAATGCTAGGGTTTTTAACCTCAGATAATGAAGAGCAATTAATTGACGATTCTGTCGTTTTAGAAAACTCAAAAATTGTTGAGCCTTGTTTTATAGGAAAAGGAACAGTTCTGAAAAACACAACGGTTGGACCATATGTGTCTATAGGAAAAGATTGCGTGATCGAAAACTCAACCGTTAAAAATAGCTTAATTCAGAATCAAACGACTATTAAAAATGCTAATTTAGATGAAGCTATGATTGGTAATCATGTGAAATATAATGGTGAGTTTACAAAGATTAGCATTGGGGATTATACCGTCATAGAATAAAATTCCTGCGAAAGCAGGAATCTCATGAAGCATAACCCAAATTAATCTGTGAACCTATTTTTCATTCAGCAGCTTATTTTTGTTCCATCAATTTGAAACTAATTTTAATCAAGAAAAGAAGTGGTTTAAAGCACCTTTAAGAACGGTATATAATGTACCTAAAGGCACATTTAAAAATGAGAACAAACAGTTTTCAACCCATATAAAATCCCTCTGGGATGAAAAAAGGAAGTCAGATAAATTAATTTTTGGAATAACTTTTGAAATTAAAAAATTACACGGTTGTTAAGTGAGAAAAATAAATTGAACTAAACATGTATATCGTATTGTACGCCATTAAAATTAAACCAGACCAAGAACATAAATTCATTGATGCTTGGAAAGGTTTGACCAATTTGATTTACAAATACGAAGGAAGCTTAGGATCTAGATTACATCAAAAAGATGCACTACATTTCTTTGCCTACGCACAACGGCCTGATAAACATACTTTTGATAATGCTGGTGTTAATTTACCAGAAGAAGCCAATCATTTTAGAAAGACTATGAAGGCGTCCTGTGAAAAATTTGAAGTGTTAGAAAAGTTTGAAATGATTGAAGATATGTTAAATCAAAAACAAAGTAAAATTTAACAATTAGAGACTTCAATTTTTGTCCTAGAGGACAACATATCGGTAAAAAACAAGAAAGAGTAAAATAGTGCCTTTAGGTACTACATATGAAAAAACAACTATACATACTATTGCTGTTAATCGGATTAATAATTATTCCGCAGTCAATCTACGCCCAAGTCGATTTCAATAAACGACCAGACGACGACTTAGGGAATGTTGAAGACGAATTTCAAGAGCATTTTTTTGAGGCGCTGAAGCAAAAAGGCATAGAAAATTATGATCGCGCCGTTGATGCGCTTCATAAATGTTTGAACCTTAATAGCAAGCTTCCTGTCATTTATTTTGAATTAGGTAAAAACTATAACAAACTTAAAAACTTTGGTGCTGCAGAAGAAAATCTAAAGAAAGCCATCGACATGCAACCTGACAATGTTTGGTTTTTAGATGAACTTTACGATGTATATTTCCAACAAGATGATATTAGAAATGCTTTAAAAACGATTAAACAGTTGGTAAAGTACCATCCAGATTATAAAGAGGATCTGGCGGCACTTTATGTTAGAGAGGAAAAATACAAACAAGCCTTGGATTTATTGGATGAATTGGATGCTGAATTCGGTTTAAGTGAATCGAGAGACGCCATGCGAAACGATATCTACAGTATCACAGGCAACGCAGACGATCGTATTGAAAATTTAGAAGAACGTGTCGCCAATAATCCGAATAATGAGGATAATCACTTAAAGCTTATTTATAGATACAGCCAAACAGGCGACCACAAAAACGCTTATAAAGCAGCGAAAAACTTACTAAAAGTGAAACCAGATTCTAAGTTTGTGCATTTGGCATTGTATAAGTTTTACCTTCAAGATGAAAAAGTAGATGATGCCATCAACTCTGTAAAAGTAGTATTAACGAGCCCAACAATAAATGCAGATGCGAAAGCCAAAGTGCTTAAGGATTTTGTGGCATTTGTAGCTAAAAATCCTGAATACGAGTCGGATTTAATTGATATCACAGCGCTTATAGACGACAATAAAGATGCGCAAACGCATAGCGATTTGGGACACTATTACTTAAGAGCAGGCGATAAGGTAAAAGCACTTTCAAATTTTAAAGAAGCTTTGAAGCAAGACCCTAACGACTTCAAATTAATTAAGGATGTCTTATTACTTCAGTTAGATATAAAAGATTATAAAGCAGTTATAACAGATAGTGAACGTGCTTTGGAATTGTATCCTGCACAACCTATTTTGTATTTAATGAATGGAGTGGCAAATAATAATTTAGGTCAATCACAAAAAGCCATTGATAATCTAGAAATGGGACTGGATTTTTTAATCGACAATACCACCATGGAAGCCGATTTCTATTCCGAACTAAGCATTGCCTACAAAGCCTTGAATAATATTAGTAAATCTGAAACGTTTGCTAAAAAGGCGAAAACCTTAAAGCCTCAACAGTAAATGAAGTTATCCCAATTTTACATAAGTACAAAACTTATAATTAGTACCATACTTATCGCTTTAACATTCAGTTGTAATTCCGCCAAAAGCGTTATCGATTCTGGTGTAGCAAGCGATAAGCTATCGGCAAAACAAGTCATAAGGCAACACGAGAAGAATGAAGCCGATTTTAAAACCATGAATGCTAGGGTCGCCATTGATATCATTCAAGGCGAAAATGAACAAGGGCATACGTTTAGCCTTCGTATGAAAAAAGATAAAGTGATATGGTTAAGTGCTACTTTGGGTATGGCTCGAATGATGATTACACCAGAAAAAGTGCGATTCTACAATAAGCTGGACAACGAATATTTTGATGGCGATTACAAACTGTTAAGTGATGTAGTTGGCGTGGATCTCGATTTTATGAAAGTCCAAAACATTCTTTTAGGCCAATCGATTTATGACCTAAAAGACGAACCACATCAGGTTTCAGTAAACGGAAATTCATATGCCATAAGTCCAAAAGACCAAAATGCGATTATGGAATTGTTTTATTTGATAAATCCGTCACATTTTAAAATGGATAGTTTACAATTGCAACAACAACTAAAGAAGCGTATGCTTCAAGTCGATTACTCATCGTATCAAGAAGTTAAAAAGCAGATTATACCAGAAAACATCAGAATTATCGCTGTTGATGATACAGACCAAGTGGCTATTACGCTGGAGTTTAAATCGGTAGCTTTGGATGGTGAGGTTCGTTTTCCATTTAATATTCCTTCTGGTTATAAGGAAATTGAGATAAAATGAGATATGCGATATGAGACGTAAGACCGCTTCGCTTCAAGAACAAAGAACCAAGATATAATTTTAACTAACTGATAAACAGTATAGTTTGAAAATAAAACAATATCTAATTGTTTTTGATGGGTCACTAATAATTAAGTAAAAAAGACTTAAGACTAAAAATTGATGAAGGTTTATAATTTTGAAAAATCAATTTGTTTTTCAGCTAAAATTTATGATGCTTTCTAGGATTGTCCCCTTGAGGCTAATTAAAAACAAAATATGTTTTGTTTAGAAATTACCGAGCGAAGCTTTTAGGGTGTTTTTTTATAATAGGTTAAAATCATTAAAAAATTAATGAAAAAGAATTTTTATATACTTCTAAGTTTAGGACTTCTGTTGTCCTGCACGTCTCTCTTTGCGCAAAGCGACAAGCAAAAAAAGCTTGAGCAACAACGCCAACAGGTTTTAAAAGAAATGAAGCAAATCAACGCGTTGTTGTTTACGAAAAAGAAAGAAGAAAAATCAGCAATAACGTTGATTGAAGATATCAACTACAAGGTAAATGTTAGAAAAAACCTGATAAGAATTACCAACGAACAGGCTAATCTTTTAACAAGGGAAATAAGTACCAATCAAAAAGAAATTACAAGTCTTAGAACTCAGTTACAAGAATTGAAGGACGATTATGCCGCTATGGTCGTCAAATCATATAAAAGTAAATCTGAACAGAGTAAAGTGATGTTTTTACTGTCTTCAAGAAATTTTCAGCAAGCCTATAAACGACTACAATATATTAGGCAATATAGAGAATATCAAAAAGAACAAGGCGAAGCAATTAAGACCAAAACAAAGGAATTACAAGAGTTGAACATTCAATTATCCAAACAAAAGGAAGATAAACAAAAACTCATAGAAGAAAATCGAATTGCAAAGCGAGAATTAGAAAGTGAATTAAAACAGCGTGAAGTTCTGATGGCTTCCATTAAATCTGATATGGGAAAATTTGCCGCTCAGATTAAGAAGAAAAAGCAAGAAGCAGATCGTTTAGATAAAGAAATCAATCGAATTATTAGAGAAACTATTGCTGCGGCCAACAAAGAATCAAGTAAAACATCTTCTAAAAGTAAGTATGGTGAAACACCAGAAGCAAAACTGCTATCTGCAAATTTTGAATCCAACAGAGGTAAACTGGGTTGGCCAGTCTCGAGAGGTGTTGTTAAGGTGAAGTATGGCAAACAACGCTCATTGGTTGATAATTCCGTGACACAAAATTATAAAAGTATCTATATCGCAACAGAAGACAAATCTGGAGTTAAAGCGGTTTTTAATGGAGAAGTGACTAGAGTACTGGTCATTAAAAATGGTAATCCTGCCGTATTTATTCGACACGGTATATATTTTAGTGTCTATATGAACCTTTCTAAGGTTAATGTAAAGAAAGGCGATAAAGTTTTGGCAGGCCAAGTTATTGGCGAAGTATTTACCAATAAAATTAAAGGTGAATCGCTACTGGGTTTCAGAATTTATAAAAATGATCAAGTCATGAATCCAGAACCTTGGTTGGCAAAATTTTAAGACTTACTCAAAAAGCGCTTTCAACTCAGTAGCTTCATTCGGTTTCATTTTTCCAGCTAAAAGTAAACTCAATTGTTTACGACGCAAAGCCGCATCAAAACGTTGCTTTTCCAATTTTGTTTCTGGTACTAATTCTGGCACTTTCACAGGTCTTCCAGTTTCGTCAACAGCCACAAACGTATAAATCGCTTCGTTGGCTTTAATACACTCGCCAGATTCCCTGTCTTCAATCCAAACGTCCATATAGACTTCCATAGATGAGGTAAATGCTCGCGATACTTTAGCCTCAATCATTACCACACTTCCCAAAGGAATAGAGCGATTAAAAGCGACGTGATTTACTGAAGCCGTAACAACAATCCGTCTGGAATGTCTTCGGGCAGAAATACTAGCGGCTCTGTCCATACGTGCTAACAATTCGCCACCAAACAAATTATTGATAGGATTGGTTTCGCTTGGTAATACCAAATCGGTAACTATAGTTTTAGATTGAAATGCGGTTCTAGATTGCATAGGTGTTTAAAATTTGTGCAAAGATAGAGCGATTTTAGGATGAAGTTGGTTAATTATTAGTGAAAAGTGAAAAAGAAGAATGGAGGGTGAAGTTGGAAGCACGAAGCACGGAGTTAGAAGTTTTCTCACCATACCGAAAGTTTTCGAAAGCAAAGTCGCAGAGCGAATTGTGCAAATATATTTCTTTTTTTATCCGTGAAACCTCCCGAAAAAAACAGGACAAGCTGTGTCAAAAAATAGCATACATCGCAGTGATTATCTGCAAAGATTAGTGTAAATCAGTGAAATCCGTGTTAACTTTTTTTTCTCTACGCATCTCTGTGAAACCTCTATGAATCTCAGTGTAACAATTTCAGGGTAAATCCGTGAAATACGTGGCAAAAATAACATACATCACAGTGAGTAACCACAAAGATTAGTGTCAATCAGTGAAATTCGTGTCAACTTTTTCTCTCTGAGCATCTCTGTGAAACCTCTGTGAATCTCAGTGTAACAATTTCAGGTTAAATCCGTGAAATAAGTGTCAAAAAATAGAACACATCAAAGTAAGTATCCGCAAAGATTAGTGTAAATTAGTGAAATTCGTGTCAACTTTTTTTTTTCTCTACGCATCTCTGTGAAACCTCTATGAATCTCAGTGTAACAATTTAAGGTTTAATCGGTGAAATTCGTGTCAAAAAATAACATACATCACAGTAAGTATCCGCAAAGATTAATTAGTGAAATTCGTGTCTGAAATTTAACCTTACTTAAGACGCTTTATCAACAACCAAGCATCACGATTGTGCTCACGACGAATCTTAAAAAGTTCTCGCTGTGCTTCACTTCTGGTTTCAAAACTAGCATAAACCACTTCATGCAATCCATAGCGGTTCGCACCAATTTTACGTGCTTTAAAGCCTTTTTCCCTTAATTGTTTTACTTTCTTATCGGAATTAGCTTCTACTCTAAAAGCACCAGCAACAATATGGTAGTTACCGCTTTGTTTTTCCAACGATAATGTGGCGGCAGGCAAAGGGTTACTGATTATAAAAGTCGCTTCTTGTACCTTAGCATCGAGTTGCTCATTGGCTTGCTCTTGTGCTAATTGATTGTGATTCTCAATCGTATTATTGTAATAAGTCGCGGCACCAAAACCACCAAGACCTATTAAAACAACAGCTGCAGCCGCATATTTTAACCAATTACGATTAGATCGTTTTTCTGGAGTCAATGCAATAGGTGCAGTCTCTTCTATTGTTTCAACGGTTTCTTTATAAACTTCACGTGTAATATCAGAAGACGTGAAGTGAGATAAACCAAAAGCATCAGTTAGGTAATTAATATGGCTAGATGGATCAAATTGAATTTTTCCATCAGCATTCAGCACCAATTCTCCAATGTTTTTAAGTTGAATGGTTTCCCCTTCAACCAAATACGATTTAATCGATTTTATTTGCTTAGAGATTTTATTTAAAGCCGTTGAATAAGGTATTTTTTCAACTTCAGCAATGTAATTAGCCAACAAACCATCATTTTGTTGCAATTGCTCGTTAAAAGATAACGCTTTTTTTGGTGGATAAAAGGTGTGTGTGGATTCGTGAATTTTAGCCGAAACACGATGTGTTAAAAATGCTCCAAACTCAGGAACAGTAACACAATCGTAACGGTATAAAAGGTCGCTAATGTAAGTCTCTAACTGCATATTAACGCAAAGTTAAAAATTTTTATTTCTGAACGAAGTGAAGTTAAGTTTAGTTATTAACATAGAAAATAATAGTTATACAGGTCATTGATTTACAATCATTTTTTTATGACAAATACCTAAATATTTTATTTGCTTATAGAAATTTAATCATGAAATTGTGGTAATTTATTTTCTATTCAAACAAACAGCATCTTAATTTTCAATCCATTAAGAATTAAATAATTATATTCGTGAACAGGCGATTAAATTCTTCAAACATCTAGTTTTTAATGACGGACCAACAACTCATTTATGCTTTAGCCTTGCAGCATGTTCCGAAAATCGGGTCAACAACGGCTAAAAAATTAATAAATCACTGTGGTTCTGCAGAAGCTGTATTAACTGAAAAAAAGTCTAAGCTTTTAAAAATCGATGGTATCGGTACTATTACCATTGAAGGCCTTTATGATAAAATACATCTGGAAGAAGCCGAACAGGAATTAAAATTCATAAAGGACAATGCTATTACTGCACACTATTTTACGGAAGACACCTATCCAGAACGTTTGAAACATTGCATCGATGGACCGCTTGTGTTGTTCCAATCCGGAAATATTAATATAAAAGCGCAACGCATAATCAGTATTGTTGGTGCTAGGAAAATCACGACTAGCGGTATTGCCTTTTGTGAAAAATTGGTGGAAGCGCTATCGCCATTTAACCCAATTATTGTTTCAGGTTTTGCTTAAGGAACCGATATTACGGCGCAAAAAGCGGCTGTAAAACACAACCTGCAAACCATTGGTTGTTTGGCCCATGGGTTAAATCAGATTTATCCTAAAGTGCATAAAAAATATGTGCCAGATATTGAAAATCATGGTGGATTTTACACCGACTTTTGGAGTACGGATCCATTTGATAGAAATAATTTTTTAAAACGAAACCGCATCATTGCAGGACTCAGTGAAGCCACAATTGTTATAGAATCTGCAGAAAAAGGTGGCAGTTTAGTAACCGCAGATATTGCCAATTCATATAACAGGGAAGTTTTTGCTGTACCAGGAAGAACAACGGATAGCCAAAGCGTCGGTTGTAATAATTTGATAAAATTCCAGAAAGCCCATTTATTGTCCAATCCATTGGATGTGCCTTATATGTTGAACTGGGAGCTGGAATCCGATAAACAACCAGCAGTACAACAAAAATTATTTGTAGAGTTAGAACCCGATGAAAAAATCATCTATAATTTCTTGAAAGAAAACAACAAGGAATTATTGGATGTCATTGCGCTAAGATGCGAAATGCCAACGTATAAACTCGCTGGATTGTTATTGAATATGGAATTGAAAGGCGTGGTTAGGCCTTTGCCTGGTAAGTTGTTTGAGGTTATTTAGAAAATAGGAGACCATTCATGTTTTTAAAACCTGGTCTGATTTTAATACCCGACCTTCTTCCTAACACGTCCCATAACAGCATCAGCAACAACCTTGGCCTTTGCAGCACCTTTAGCTAAAGCCGCATCAACCTCTTCAAGATTATTCATGTAATAATCGTAGCGTTCTCTCTGTTGGGAAAAACGCTCCAAAATCAATTCATACAAAGCTTGTTTGGCGTGTCCATAACCATAATTGCCACGGTCGTAATTCGCTTTCATTTCTGCTATTTGAGACTCTGAAGCTAATAAACTATAAATAGCAAAACAGTTACAGGTTTTCCAGTCCTTTGGATCTTCAAGTGGTGTGCTATCGGTTTCAATAGACATTATTTTTTTTCGTAATTGTTTTTCGGGTAAAAAGATGTTGATAAAATTACCGCGACTCTTGCTCATTTTTTCGCCATCCGTTCCAGGAATGAGCATGGTGTGTTCCTGTATTTTTTCTTCAGGTAGTACAAACGTCTCTCCCATTTTGGTATGAAAACGGGAAGCAACATCACGCGTCATTTCAATATGTTGTAATTGGTCTTTTCCAACCGGAATAATTTCGGCATCATACAATAAAATATCTGCTGCCATAAGCATAGGATACATAAATAGACCCGAATTAACATCATCCAGACGGTCGGCTTTATCCTTAAAACCATGTGCGAGTTTTAATCTTTTATAGGGAAAAAAACAATCTAAATACCAAGCCAGTTCAGTCACTTGCGGAATATCACTTTGTCTGTAAAACACGGTTTTTTCAATATCCAAGCCAAAAGCCAACCAAGTTGCAGCTACCGAATAGGTATGATTTCTCAGCGCTTCAGCGTCTTTAATTTGGGTTAAGGTGTGCATATTTGCAATAAAGAGAAACGATTCGTTTTTAGCATCGTTTGACATTTCTATTGCTGGTAAAATAGCACCTAAAATATTGCCTAAATGTGGTGTTCCTGTACTTTGTATGCCTGTTAGTATTCTTGCCATAATATTACTTGCGAAAGCAGGTATCTTTTTAATTAAACTTCAATTCAACTTAAAGGTTAAATCTCAGGATAAGCCCTGAAACTTGAAAAATTGACATAAGTGTCAAGTTATTAAACCAGAGATCCCGCCCAAAAAGCGGGATTAGTTCAACTAACTATTTTGAATGCATTACTTCGTAACTTTTCAAAACAAAGTTTCACTAAAAAGCAAAGGTAATTTTTTTAGTAGAATTATGAAGAGCGATTGATAACTCATTTAAATTAACTAGTTTTGGTGCTATGGCATTTTTCAAATATCCATTCTGGTTGTTATATCGCATTTGGTTCTATGTTTTGGTGGCCATTCCAATTATTGTGCTGTTTCCTTTATTGATTATTTCCATATCTAGAGAGCAATGGTATCCATACTTTTTTAAGTTGGCTCGTATATGGTCTAAATTTATTTTAATTGGTATGGGTTTTGGCTATAAAATTACAAGGGAAGAAACGCCAGATCCAAACATGAGTTATATGTTTGTGGCCAATCACACTTCAATGGCAGATATAATGATGATGCTTGTTGCGGTTAAGAATCCATTTGTATTTGTTGGAAAGAAAGAGTTGGCTAAAATCCCGCTCTTCGGATTCTTTTATAAACGCACCTGTATTCTGGTGGATAGAACTAGTGCCAAAAGCAGACAAGCGGTTTTTTTAAGGGCACAACGACGCTTAAAACAAGGCTTGAGTATTTGTATTTTTCCTGAAGGTGGCGTGCCAGAAGGAAATATTTTGTTAGACGAATTTAAAGACGGAGCGTTCCGTTTGGCGGTAAACCATCAAATTCCTGTGGTGCCCATTACATTTTACGATAATAAAAAGCGTTTTTCTTATGTTTTTTTTAGTGGTAGTCCTGGGAAAATGCGCGCCAAGATTCATAAATTTATCCCTACGAAAGGTTTAACTATTGCAGACACAAAAACTCTCAATGAAAACGTTAGAACGATCATTTGGAAGGCACTTACAAATGGCTTAAGCACAAAAAAAAGCCACTCCAACCAAGAGTAGCTTTTGTCATCATTGCATTCATCATAGCTTTTTGCAATAACCTAACTAACCTAAAACTTAAAACTTAATCCTGTATAAACACCAACAAAGAAAGGTTTAAAATCTCCTGTGGTATTATTAAATGTGTTTAATTGATACTTAAAGGTTGGTTCAAGATTAAAATTCCATTGTTTTGAAAGATTGTAATCCATTCCCAAACCAAAATTGGCACTAAAACTAGTAGCGTTAATATTATTTGCTTCTCCAATTAATGTTGAAGTGCCATCAACGTCGGCATAAATTTCATTGTCATTTAATATAAAGGTGCTAAAACCACCAATTACGTTAATCCCAAATTTTTTGTCTAATACGGCATATTCTAATCCAATAGGTATTTCAATAAAACCAAATTTTTGTTCAATATTGCCCGCGACTTTAGAATTGATTAATTCTGGTGTAGAAGATCTATTCATCAATGTAGAACTCATAAGCGATACGCGTTGTTCACCTTCACTAAATGAAATATTACCGAATCGAGCTTCAACACCTCTTGCGGCTGTTGCTGGCCCAGTAAAAGCAAATACATCTGTAGTGGTTTGGTTTAGGTTTACACGATTAACACCAGCTCTAATTTTTAATTTCTTTGAAATAGCATAACTACCAGTAATACCATAACTCATATTAACGTCACTGCTTTTAGCGTTGTCGTTAAACTGTTGGTCCAATGAAGAGCCTTGACCCAAAGAGCTAAAATAAACAGGCGCAACATTTGGCGCAATGCTCCACCTGTTTCGTTCATCTTCTTTTTCTTCTTCATCTGTAGTTTCGTTATTTTCTGCAATAGCAGCTTCGATAGATTCTTTTTTGAGGTCTTCAATAAGTGAATTTTCAGGTTCAGAAGTTTCTGCTTTGTTTGTAACTAAATTTAAACTTTCAGATATTTCTTTTTCTGAGGATTTATTATCTGCCACAGCCGTTTTTTGGTCTTCAATGGTCTTTTTAATTGCCGATTTTCTATCGGATTCTGCATTTAACAACGACTTATCATTTTTCTCTAGGAGTAACTTTTCGTCAGTTTTTAAAGTAGAATTAGAATTCGTTTCATTGGCAATTTTTGTGATATGCTGCTCATCTTCTAATGTTGATGGACTTCTGCGTTTTTGAGAAGCTTTCGTTTTTTCTTCTACCTTAGAATTAGTAACCACTACATTCGATTTTTGATTCGAATTGTTAGGGTTTATTAATGGGTTTGAATTCGAAGGGTATGTTTTTGGAGTTGAATCATCATCAGAATTTTTCAAATTGGATTCTTTTTCTGAATCTAAGTTTGAATCAACAACCTTAGTATGGTTATTCTCAGCAGTATTCAACTCATTTAGACTTTCATCAGATGACGTCTTTGTATTAGTCTTTTCTGAGTTATCTCCTGTATTTACAACAGGAAAATCTTGAGCGTTATTATCATCAGAGTTAAATAGAGAAACACCAACAGTTAGCAAAAGTGCAATTACAGCTGCGACGCCTCCAAGTTGCCCCCAAAGTGCAATAACCCGTCGTTTTTTCTTTTTCTTAGGTAGACTTTCGCTGATACGATTCCAAACGGTATCATTAGGTGCTATCTCAAAATCCTTGAATTTTTCTTGAAAAAGTCTATCTATGTTTTTTTTATCGTCCATTATTTATAAACTCTGCGAATTTGGGGTCGCGTTATGGGCTTCTATCTTTTCTTTTAAAATCATTCTTGCTCGCGCTAAGTTAGATTTTGAGGTGCCGGTTGAAATATTTATCAACTCACTAATTTCAACATGGGAATACCCATCTAAAACATATAAGTTAAATACCAATCGATATCTGTCTGGCAACTCTTGAATGATTTTCAGTAAGTACTCAATACCAACATCATTTTCATTAATATCTACTTCTACATCTTTAATATTACCTTCATTAACAATGTCATAAACACCAACATCTTCCCTGTAGCGTTGCAATGCTGTATTCATGGCGATTCGTTTGAGCCAACCCTCAAAAGACCCTTTATTTTTATATTGTGCTATTTTACTAAAAATAGTTATAAATGCATCATGCAGATTATCTTCCGCTTCCGCATAGTTTTTAGAGTACTTAAGACAAAGCGAAAATAGTTTACTTGCATACTGCTTGTATAATTGGCTTTGAGCTTGAGCATCTTGATTAATACAATTTTTTATGAGTTGTTCTAAACTCACATTGGTCTTGAGTTAATTAATAATTAGTCTATTTCTAGGGCATTTGAATCGCGTAATCAGTCCTCAACAGGTACTTCTACTAAATAATATTGATCTTCTCCTTCTTCATCATGTCCTTGATAAAACTTAAATAAATAGGTTTCATTCGAATTGACCATAAAATTTAAAGTTACAGTAACAGATTCTGGGTCCTGTACACAAGTACCATCAATATAAACCGAATTGATTACAGCAACAGTACGTTCATTTCCATCAATGTCATAGAAAAAGTTATAAAATTGATAACAATTGGACGGTCTAACATAGGTGATTTCAATTTCATAAGTTTCGCCAAAAACAAAACTTTCGGGCATCACAACACTTTCAATAGGTAAAATCTCTGTACCTGAATAATTAGTGCCGTCATCGTCAAGACTACAGGATGTAAACAATGAGATAAAAGCAAAGACTAAAAGGGCATATCTTTTCATAATATAATATTTTCTATGCTGTAGATGCAAAAATCATAAAAGGGTTGCGTCTAAAACTAAAAAAATCCTGGTTTTAACAGGATTTTTAATTTTCTTAGTTCGATTCATTAATAAAAGCTCTCACTTTCTCTTCCAATTCATCCATTAAATCCGGATTATCTTTAATGAGCATCTTTACGGCGTCTCGTCCCTGACCTAGTTTGGTGTCTCCATAACTGAACCAAGAACCACTCTTTTTAATAATATCATGTTCTACAGCAATATCTAAAATTTCTCCCACTTTAGAAATGCCTTCGCCGTACATAATATCAAATTCAGCCAATCTAAATGGTGGAGCAACTTTGTTTTTTACCACTTTTACTCTGGTTTTGTTTCCCCTAACATTACTGTCACTATCTTTAATCTGCGTAGAACGTCTAATATCTAAACGTACAGAAGCATAAAATTTTAAGGCATTACCTCCAGTTGTGGTTTCTGGGTTGCCAAACATCACGCCAATTTTTTCACGTAATTGGTTAATAAATATTACCGTACAATTGGTTTTACTTATCGAAGCGGTTAATTTTCTGAGCGCTTGTGACATCAATCTGGCGTGCAGACCCATTTTAGAATCTCCCATTTCCCCTTCAATTTCACTTTTTGGCGTTAAAGCAGCAACAGAATCAATTACCACGATATCGATAGCACCAGATCTAATTAAATTATCCGCAATTTCTAACGCTTGCTCGCCATTATCAGGTTGTGAAATAATTAAATTATCAATATCTACGTTTAATTTTTCGGCATAGAAACGATCAAAAGCGTGTTCAGCATCAATAAATGCAGCAATACCACCTGCTTTTTGTGCTTCGGCAATTGCATGAAGGGTTAAGGTTGTTTTACCAGAAGATTCTGGGCCATATATTTCAATCACACGACCTCTCGGATACCCACCAACGCCTAATGCAATATCTAATCCTAATGAGCCTGAAGGTATAGCATCTACATCTACCACAGCCTGATCGCTCATTTTCATTACTGTTCCCTTTCCATAAGCTTTATCTAACTTGTCTAAAGTTAGTTTTAAAGCTTTTAATTTCGCATCTTTTTCACTACTCATTATATTATATTTTTTCTTAGAATTTTTCTTGATTTTTAATTTTGAAGGTAAAAGTAAAACTTAAGATGAAATTCTTAATTAAACTGTCTTCAAAAATACGGCTATTTTTAAATATTTTTTCATTCATGTCCATTAAAAAATGTTTTCATTTTGGTTGAGCTTTTAAAATTTTGTTAGCTTTTTAAAATGAAATCTTACTTTATATAAATTAGCTTTATTTATTATGCGATACCACTATAGTATTTCTAGGTATTTCTTTTTTTAGTTGAATCATAATTAAATTTTTTCAAGGCTCTAAAACTGATAACATATTGATGATGCATATTTAAGTAGACCACCTTTATTCCTGCTTCAATAACGGCATAGTCTTCCATAAATAAGCGGCCTTTTATCTTTTTTAAATTTTTAACGCAACCCTTTTACACTTTTTGCATCTACTAAATGAAAAAGGAAAAAATTGCTATGAAATGCGCTACTTAAAAACTCTAAAGTTGTCTTTAGAGTTGAGTAGCGAATTATTTCTCAACAGTTTTAGTAAAACATTAGGTGTTTCAGTTACCGTTAAACCAAGTAAATTTTAAGATCTATTTGGAATTAATCCCTCAGTAACTGTCAAGCCCATGAAGATTAACTTTTAGTTTAAGTTTTAGGTTGATAAGTTAATCTTAAAAGCACTTTGAATTATTCAAGGTGCTTTTTTTGTGATTAATGTCAAGCCTTTTCACTAAAAACAATACCTTTGCATCTAAAGAGCGTAAGGTTTAATAAGGGGTTGCTCATTTTTATAGAAAAACTTTTTATTGAGATCCAGAACATAATTTATCAACTAATTGTCAATTGATAACGGTTAAGTCTTGTTTCTTGGTTCTAAAAGCGAATCGGTCTTATGTCTTTTATTTAAAATCTTTAACTCTTAAATTAGTATAGCATGCAACTGTACAATAACTTAAGTGCTAAGGAAAGAGCAGAACTCATTGAACAAGCGGGAAAAGAACGCTTAACCATCTCTTTCTACAAGTACGCCAAAATCAACAATACCGAAATTTTTAGAAATCACTTATTTCTTGCTTGGGATCAATTAGAGGTCTTGGGAAGAATCTATGTGGCGAACGAAGGCATAAATGCCCAGCTATCTGTACCCGCAGAAAACTTTGAACCATTTAAAAAGCACTTAGACACCATTTCGTTTTTAGAGAATGTAAGATTGAACATTGCTATTGAGCACGACAATTTTGCCTTTTTAAAACTGAAAGTTAAGGTCCGAAATAAAATAGTGGCAGATGGATTAAATGATGCTACGTTCGATGTTACTAATAAAGGAATACATGTTAACGCAGAAAAGTTTAATGAACTTATTGAAGATCCCGATACGGTTTTGGTAGATATGCGAAACCATTATGAAAGTGAAATAGGTCATTTTAAAAATGCTGTAACTCCAGATGTGGATACCTTTAGGGAATCTCTCGACTTAATTGAAGAGGACTTAAGGGAACACAAAGAAGACAAAAAATTGGTGATGTACTGTACAGGTGGCATTCGATGTGAAAAAGCTAGCGCCTATTACAAGCATAAAGGATTTAAAAATGTGTTTCAGCTCGAAGGTGGTATTATAAATTACGTTCGTCAAATTGAAGCCGAAGGTTTGGATAATAAATTCATTGGTAAGAATTTTGTATTCGACCAAAGACGATCCGAACGCATTTCTGAAGATGTCATTGCCAATTGCCACCAATGCGGAAAACCAGCAGATCTACATACCAATTGTGCAAACGAAGCTTGCCATCTATTATTCATCCAATGTGAAGACTGCAAAGAAAAAATGGAAAATTGCTGCTCTACAAATTGCATGGACATAAATAGATTGCCTTACGAAGCGCAAAAAGCATTACGAAAAGGTCAAGGGAATAGTAACGATATTTTCAAAAAAGGACGCGCAGATCATTTACCATATAAAAAGGATTTGAGGAATATTTTTGAGTCTTCAAATCCTTAAATGTAAATTAATGTCAGACTGAGTATTAGCAAGGTTAAAATATATTTTGACTGAAGATAGCTCACGCAATACTTAGTAAGTCGAAGTCCGTTTTACACATAAACCTATCTACTTTGCTCAGTCTGACATTTAGCTTTATTTCTTAATCAATTTAATAGTTTTCTTTTGATCCTGTTCTCCTTCAAGAGTTACAAAATATAGGCCTTTAGAAAGTTGTGTTAAGTTTAATTTCTTGATACCCTCTTCAGCCATATCGTCAACCATATGAACGGTTTTACCTAACACATCTACTACATTTGCTTTAGTTATTTTGGTCGTAGAATTAATGTTTACAATATCATTACAAGGGTTTGGATATATTGAAGTGTCTTTAAATGCTTCATCATTAACGCTTAATGCTCCAGAAACATTGAAAGTGTGGCTTACAGTTTCTCCTCCAAAAGTAGCTTTCCAAGTCCAGTCACCGTTCATATTAAAATAACCATTGTAAGAATAAAGATAGTACCAATAGGTTGCTGTAGTTTGTACGGTGATGTTCCAATTACCAAATAAAGACGAATTGTCTGGTCTAAGAATTTCAAGGGTAATATTATCACCCGCAGTTTGATCTCTTACAAAAACAGTAAAAAAAACGGTGTCATTAGTATCAAACGTGTTACTTAAGTTTGGCGTTTCTGTTGTTGGGCAATTAGGAAACACGATAGGAGCTTCATTATGAGTCAATACGGCATTTATCTTGGGATTGACATAAGGTTTTTGGTTTGCCCACCAAGTATCATTGTTCATGCTATTATGTGCGCCTTGGTAAGGGTCTACTAGTTGTGTATATGAGTTGTCTGTGTAAACTTCAAAATGTAGATGAGGTCCAGTAGAAATTCCTGAACTACCTACAATACCTAAATATTCTCCAGCAGTTACCATATCTCCTACATTTTTGGTCGTTGTTGATCCATTTTTCATGTGGCCATACCATGCAACACTTCCATCATTATGCTGAACATAAACGGCGTTCCAAGGTGTTGTAGTGTTAAAATTGCAACTCTTATCAAAATTCCCATCGCCTTTTGCTATTATTTGACCAGGAGCTGCTGCAACAATTTCAACTCCATCCGTCTCCATTAAATGCCAAGTAAATGGCCAAGTAAATATGTCGAGGCCTTGATGGTTATAGTCAGAAGTATCATAAGTTTTTGTACCTCCATTATAATCCAAGAGATTATTATTAAATGCCAAATTATGATCTACATGACCAGAAATTGACCAGACATCATTATAAGTCACAGTGCTGGCTTTTTGAACGGGCCAAATAAAAAGTGGATGACCTCCTCTTGCTGTATTTGCATCATAAGCTAACTTATTTTGACGTTGAAGTGCTTCAACATTAGATTTTAGTTCTTGCTTAATCGCATCTCTTTGTTCTATAGTTAAACATGGAGATTTAATTGTGACAGAATTACGCTCACCACCTTCCTGCAATGGAAGTCCGAGATTTTGAGCACTGCTAAAACTTAAAAAGAATAGCATTAATACAATTGTTGTAATTTTAGTTTTCATAATGAATTAATGTTTTGGTTCATAGTTATATCGGAAAAATTTGAAAATGTGAGCATAAATATGTAATCATCACAATATGAGAAAGTTAAATGTATTTAAGTTTAATTTAAAATCTCAGTCGAGTGTCCAATTAATTTTCTGAATAAATAATCTTATCTTTACTCATTAATTATTTACGAATCCTGTATCTAAATTTTTTAAAGATTTAGATTTAATATATAAATTTTTTATGGCTTGTAACAGTTGCACAACTGGTAAAGATGGCCAACCAAAAGGATGCAAAAACAACGGAACTTGCGGCACAGATAGCTGCAATAAACTTACTGTTTTTGATTGGTTAGCCAACATGTCGCTTCCAAATGGACAAGAACCCTTTATTGGCGTTGAAGTTCGTTTTAAAAACGGCAGAAAACACTATTATAAAAATACCGAAAACCTTACACTGAGTATTGGAGATATTGTGGCAACACAAGCAAAGTCTGGTCATGATATTGGCATGGTTACACTTACTGGTGAACTGGTACGTGTACAAATGAAGCGTAAAAAAGTAAAGCTTGACGACGCAGAAAATGTTCTGAAAATCTACCGAAAGGCAACACAAAAGGATATTGATATTTGGTCCGCTTCTAGAGACAAAGAAGAACCAATGAAGGTAAAAGCACGTCAGTTTGCTATTGATTTAAATCTGAAAATGAAAATTTCGGATATCGAATTTCAAGGCGATGGCAGCAAAGCGACGTTTTACTATACTGCTGAAGAACGTGTCGATTTTAGGGAATTAATCAAGGTCTTTGCTCGCGAATTCAGAACACGCATTGAGATGAAACAAGTCGGCTTTAGACAAGAAGCAGCAAGACTTGGTGGCATTGGATCCTGCGGAAGGGAATTGTGCTGCTCTACTTGGCTCACCGATTTTAGATCAGTTAGTACATCTGCAGCGCGTTACCAGCAATTGTCTTTAAATCCGCTAAAACTTGCAGGACAATGTGGTAAATTAAAATGTTGTCTTAATTATGAATTGGATGCATATTTGGATGCTTTAAAAGCCTTTCCAAAAAACGATACTAAATTATATACCGAAAAAGGAAATGCCGTATGCCAAAAAACGGACATTTTTAAAGGACTCTTATGGTATGCATATGAAGGGGAATGGATGAATTGGCACATCATCACTACAGACCAAGCCAATGAAATCATAGAAAAAAACAAGAAAAAAGAAAAGGTCGCAAGTCTTGAGGAATATGCTGCAGAGCACATTCAGGATACTAAAACTGAGTTTGAGAACGTTGTAGGTCAAGATAGTTTAACGCGTTTTGATGGTCCAAAATCGAATAAGAAACGTAAAAACAATAGGAATAAGAAAAATAATAAGAACCGAAACCACAAGAATAAAAACGGTAACACCAAAAATAAATCCCAAAATCGAAACCGCAAACAAAAACCAAAAGCCAATTCAAATGCTAAAAAAGACTCATAGGTTAGTTTTGGTTGTAATCTGTTGTTTTTTATTCACAAGTTGCGACCCCGATGCTGCGTTTGATAGGTACAAATCAGTTCCAAATAAATGGCACAAGGATTCTATTGCCAGTTTTAATTTTAAAGCTCCCGATACCACAAAAAATTATAATTTGTACGTTAATCTAAGAAATACCAACGCTTATAAATTCAGTAATTTATTTCTTATTGTAGAATTAAATTACCCTAACGGAAAAGCCGTTAAGGACACATTGGAATATAAAATGGCAGCGCCAAATGGAGAACTTTTAGGAAGTGGTTTTTCAGATTTGAAGGAAAATAAGTTATGGTTTAGAGGTTATAAAGACCCATTTAAATTTAATGAAGAAGGTGATTACCAAGTAAACATTCAACATGCTATGCGAAACAATGGCGATGTTGATGGTGTTGAGAATTTAGAAGGTATAACAGATATTGGTTTTAGAGTAGAAAAAGCTCAAAAGTAGTAATTATGGCAAAAAAGAAAACAACGAAATCTAAATCAGAAACTTTAGATTATTCAAAGTATGTACGTTGGTTTTGGATGGTATTTTTAGGTGGCATCTTAGCGGTTGTATTATTATTTCTATTGGCATCTTGGGGAGCTTTAGGAGAAATGCCAGATCACACCAAATTGGAAAATCCTGAAACTAATTTAGCAACTGAGATTATCTCATCTGATGGTGAAACACTGGGGAAATTCTATTTTGATGACAATAGAACGCCAATAGGTTATGAGGATTTACCTCAAAATATAGTGGATGCTTTAATTGCTACAGAAGACGTTCGTTTTTATGATCATTCAGGTATTGATGGTAGAGGTACTCTTAGAGCGATTTTTAAATTAGGAAGTGGAGGTGGAGCAAGTACTGTTTCTCAGCAGTTGGCTAAAAATCTTTTTACAAAGCAAGTCTCTGAAAATAAGTTTGGTCGTGTCTTTCAAAAAATAAAAGAATGGGTTATTGCTATTCGATTAGAGCGTCAATATACCAAAGAGGAAATTATTGCTCAATACCTAAATATCTATGATTTTGGTAATAATGGAGATGGTATTCGTTCTGCCTCTCGTATATACTTTAAAAAAGAACCTAAAGATTTAGATATTAAGGAATCTGCAATGCTGGTTGGAATGCTCAAGAATTCGTCACTTTATAACCCAAGGCGAAACCCTGTAGGTGTCAAAAACAGACGTAACGTTGTTTTGGCTCAAATGAATAAATATGAATTTCTTTCACAATCCATAAAAGATTCACTTCAAAACACAGAATTGGATTTAAATTATTCGCCAGAATCACATCGCGAAGGCATTGCCACTTATTTCAGAGAGTATCTCAGAGGATTTATGAAGGACTGGGCGAAAGACGAAGCTAATAGAAAACCAGATGGAAGTAAATACGATTTATATACTGATGGACTTAAAGTTTTTACAACAATAGATTCACGCATGCAGCAATATGCTGAAGACGCCATCTCTCAGCATATGCCGAGATTACAAGCCGAATTTGATCACCAAAACACTCCAGACAGAAATAAGACCGCACCATTTTTAGAGCTCAGCAATTCTGAAATTAAAGACTTGATGAATGAACACATGAAACGTGGAGAGCGTTGGAGAATTCTAAAAGGTCAAGGAAAATCAGATAAAGAAATTAGAGCTTCATTTGAAAAACCAACACAAATGACGGTTTTTAAATGGATAGATGGTAAAGCAAGTGAAGTGGATACCATAATGAAACCTATGGATTCCATGCGTTATTATAAATCATTTTTACGTCCAGGAATGATGTCTATGGATCCGCAAACAGGTCATGTAAAAGCGTGGGTTGGAGGCATGAATTATAAGCATTTTCAATACGATATGGTTAAGCAAGGTGCACGACAAGTGGGTTCTACTTTCAAGCCTTTTGTGTATGCCACAGCCATTGACCAATTGCAATTTTCGCCTTGCGATTCATTTCCAAGAACACCAATTACTATTGAAGCCAATAAATTCGGAAATCCAGAAGCTTGGACTACGAAAAATTCTGATGGTAATTATTCCGGAAAACAAACCCTTAAAGACGCATTAGCAAGTTCTACCAATACGGTTACGGCACGTTTAATTAATGAAATAGGACCACAACCTGTTGTGGAAATGGCTAAAAAATTGGGTGTTTCGGCAGATATTTTACCAGTACCTGCAATTGCATTGGGCACGCCAGATATTAGTGTTTACGAAATGGTTGCGGCCTATTCTACGTTTGCGAATAAAGGGGTTTACAATAAACCTGTAATGGTGACTCGTATTGAAGATAAAAATGGTACTATTTTATATCAGTTTACGCCAGAGAGTAAAGATGTTCTTAGTGAAGAAGTGGCTTATGTAACTGTAAATCTTATGGAGGGTGTAACACAAGCAGGCTCTGGTAGACGATTAAGACATAGTGGTTTTGATAAATGGAATGCTGTTTATAAAGAAATTATTACAGGGTATCCTTACGAATTGAAAAATCCAATTGCAGGTAAAACAGGAACGACTCAAAACCAAAGTGATGGTTGGTTTATGGGCATGGTGCCCAACTTGGTCACAGGTGTTTGGGTTGGTGCAGAAGATAGAGCTGTGCATTTTAAGAATATTCAATATGGTCAAGGTGCTTCTATGGCCTTGCCAATTTGGGGATTATATATGAAAGCCTGTTACGCCGATAAGACCTTGGATGTTTCCGGTGGAGAGTTCGAGAAACCTTCAAATTTAAAAATTGATGTCGACTGCGAAGCCAGGGACGAAGGTGATCTTGGTAGCGATGATGATCCTGAGGAACCCGTGGACTTCGATTTTTAAAAACCTTCAATAGTCACACCTTTATTTTATGATTTTTAATTATTGGTTTAGAACTTAGTTTCGTATTTTTCAGAAGCAAAATATTTCTAGCTATGATTAATAAAAAAGTGGATAATATTTCTGATGCACTCAAAGGTGTAAGAGATAATATGACCTTTATGTTCGGTGGTTTTGGTCTATCCGGAATTCCCGAGAATGCCATTGCCGAACTCGTAAAACTAAATATTAAAGGACTGACCTGTATTTCCAATAATGCAGGAGTAGATGATTTTGGCTTAGGTTTACTGTTACATCAAAAACAGATTAAAAAGATGATCTCATCTTATGTTGGAGAGAACGATGAGTTTGAGCGCCAAATGTTATCAGGTGAACTAGATGTTGAGCTAATACCGCAAGGCACATTAGCAGAACGTTGTCGAGCAGCACAAGCTGGATTTCCTGCCATATTTACACCAGCTGGTTACGGAACAGAAGTTGCAGAAGGCAAAGAAGTACGCGAATTTGATGGAAAAATGTATGTCTTGGAACATGCGTTTAAGGCTGATTTCGCTTTTATCAAAGCCTGGAAAGGCGACGCGGCCGGAAACCTTATCTTTAAAGGTACAGCCAGAAACTTTAATCCTAATATGTGTGGTGCTGCAGAGATTACTGTCGTTGAGGTTGAAGAATTGGTGCCAGTAGGCGAATTAGATCCTAACCAAATACATATTCCTGGAATTTTTGTGCAACGGATTTTTCAAGGTGAGACCTATGAAAAACGAATTGAGCAACGGACTGTTAGGCCAAAAAGTTAAAAGTACTTAGAGTGCCTAAAGTTTTGCGAATCAGTCTTATAAACTTATAAATAGTAATGCTACAAACACATAAACCATAAGCATATAAATAGTAATGAACCGACAAGTGCCCATACTTCAAGCACATTTCAACTCTAAGTACTTTAGGCACTTTTTTATAACTTATAACTTTAAAAGATGTTAGATAAAAACGGAATAGCAAAACGTATAGCAAAAGAAGTACAAGATGGTTACTATGTCAACTTAGGCATAGGAATACCTACTTTGGTAGCTAATTATGTAAGAGATGATATAGAAGTAGAATTTCAAAGTGAAAATGGCGTTTTAGGAATGGGTCCATTTCCATTTGAAGGTGAAGAAGATGCCGATATTATCAATGCCGGAAAACAAACCATTACAACATTACCAGGCGCTTCATTTTTTGATTCTGCCATGAGCTTCTCAATGATACGAGGTCAACATGTTGATTTAACCATACTTGGAGCAATGGAAGTATCAGAAAATGGCGATATAGCAAATTGGAAAATTCCAGGAAAAATGGTTAAAGGCATGGGAGGCGCTATGGATTTAGTGGCAAGTGCAGAAAACATCATTGTGGCCATGATGCATACCAATAGGGCAGGCGCTTCTAAGTTGTTGAAAAACTGTTCATTACCATTAACTGGTGTTGGTTGTGTGAAGAAGATAGTAACAAATATGGCCGTATTAGAAGTTACACCTAATGGATTTAAACTATTGGAACGCGCGCCAGGAGTTTCTGTTGAAGACATTAAAAAGGCAACCGAAGGAGAAATGATAATTGAAGGGGAGATTCCTGAAATGAAAATTTAAAACAATTTATATTCTAAAATAGAAGCCGCTAATTCTAGCGGTTTTTTTGTGCGAAAAAACTTCATATAACTTGTTAAATGTTAAAAAATAACGTATTTCAACGATTTATAACGTATTTAGACTGATTAATTGAAAATAAGTTTCATATTGCTATCCCAAACGAATAGAACTGAAATTAACTTGATTTAACATAAACCGCAATTTGCCTTTTTGCCCTAAATCTACCATGAATTACAGCTTATGAAAACTAAATCTACTTTACCAGAACCTACTTCTAATAAAGAAAACGAATTTTCAGTTCTAGAAAACACTTTAGAGTTAGTCTCAAATGTGTTTAAATTAGCAAAAAAAGTATTCATGCTATAATCCTTTTGGAATAGCATGAATTAGCTTTTTTGTGTAAGCTTGCTTTGGTGAAGCATAAATAGTATCGGCATCGCCAATTTCTTCAATTTTACCTTTATTCATTACTAGCAGCTGATCTGCCATATATTTCACGACTGCTAAATCGTGCGAAATAAATATATAGGTAAAACCAAACTGTGCTTTTAAATTATTCAATAAGTTTAAAACTTGGGCTTGTACAGAAATATCCAATGCCGAAACCGATTCGTCACAAACAATAAGTTGAGGTTCTAAAGCAATCGTTCTTGCAATACCAACACGTTGACGTTGCCCACCAGAGAATTCGTGTGGATAACGATCAAAAGCCGAAGCGTCTAAACCTACTTTTTCAAGAATTGCTATAACTTTTTCTTTTCGGGCTTTGTTGGACGTACCAATATTATGAACTTTCATAGGTTCTAAAATTGCATTACCAACGGTTAATCGTGGATTTAAAGATGCAAACGGATCTTGAAATATAATTTGAATCTCTTTCCGTAACATTCGCATTTCCGAAGTACTCAAATTGGTAATGTCTTTTCCTTTGTACAAAATGCGACCAGAAGTGGCTTTATCTAATTGTAAAATCGCATTTCCCAAAGTCGATTTTCCACAACCAGATTCGCCAACCAAACCTAAGGTTTCGCCAGGAAATACTTTAAAACTTACGCCATCAACAGCATTAAAAGGTTCATCTTTAGAAAACCAGCCTGTTTTTGAGAGGTAAATTTTTTCTACGTCAATCACTTCCAACAAAGGCGCTTGAGCATATAGTTTTTTGTGATTTTCAGTTCGATCAGTATCGGAAATAATGGTTTTACTCACCTTATCCTTCATAAAATCTGAAATCGTGGGTAAATGTTTCAAACGGAAATCCGTAGAGGGTCGTGCTGCAATTAATGCTTTGGTATAATTATGTTGTGGATCATTAAATATGGTTTCAGTCGTACCTTGTTCCACTATTTTACCTTGATACATTACTAAAACACGATCTGCCAATTCAGAAACCAAAGACAAATCATGCGAAATAAACAAAACGCTCATTTTGGTTTCCGTTTGAATGTCTTTTAACAAATCTAATATCTCTTTTTGAACGGTAACATCCAGCGCTGTTGTAGGTTCATCAGCAATCAATAATTTTGGTTTACATGCAATGGCCATCGCAATCATCACACGTTGTTTTTGGCCGCCTGAAATTTCATGAGGATAGGCTTTGTAAATACGTTCGGGATTAGGCAATTTTACTTTTTCAAAAAGATTGAGAACTTCAGATTTTATGTCTGAGGACGATAATTTAAAATGCTGTTTTAAGATTTCCTCAACCTGTTTTCCACAACGCATGGACGGATTTAAAGAACTCATAGGCTCCTGAAAAATCATGGCGATTTCTTTACCTCTTATAGCTTGGAATTCTTTTTCGGATAAGTCAACCAGATTTTTATTTTCAAATAGGATAGACCCAGAGGTAATTTTGGAAATTTGTTTCGGCAACAAACCCATTAAAGCCAATGAAGAAATAGATTTACCTGAACCAGATTCTCCAACGACGGCTACGATTTCGTTGGGTTGAACGTAAAAGGAAATATGTTTTATTATCTGATTTTCAATGTTCTCTTTAAAGAATGAAATATTCAAGCCATCAACTTCAATTAGTTTTTTATTTGCCATATGTAAAAATACTTATTTTCTTTAATTTTAGTCTTGAAAAACTAACCAGATAGAAGTTGTGCTAATAGTACCATATTTTATAATGCACGCACATTTCTAAATTAGTTTTTAAAAACGAAATATTTACTAAATGGGCAGCCATAAAATTTAAGCTTGACTATGATACAAGCACCTTATGGTAGCGCTCTTAGTTTTGGAAATAGTTCTTATCCAATTGAGAATTGTATAGGTTTGGATATGGCAATTCAATCTGTAAGTTTGCCAGATCGAAATGATAATTTAGTCTATGTATTGGGTATAACCACCATGCACTGAAAACAAATTACATTGAGTATGTCTAATACTACATTACAAAAATACTATCGAGGCATACTCAAAAGATAGTTTATAGATACCTTTAAATAGCTAAACGCTAGCTGTTTGAATTTTAACTTTCTCTTTATTATACTGCTTTACCTATAAACGCATTTAACAAATTTTGTGGCTTAATAATGGCCTTTAACAGCTATATATCCATTCATAGATAGATAGCGTTTCATTCGTCTACAGCAAATTGCAATCTGTCGAAATACAACCCAATAGTATTCAAAATCATATGATCTTTGACTCGGATTTTAACTCATTATAATCGAATAATAAACCAAATTTATCATGTCTTATAATTTACGCTTTTTATTTTTTACAATACTTTTTGCGATTCAAATTAATGCACAAATGCCACCTGCACCTATCAATTTACTCGCAAATAATATAACTGCAACGTCCGTAAATTTATCTTGGGATGCAATTACAGATCTGAATGGATCATTAACTTATAACATTTATAAGGATGGTATTTTCCTTGCAAATACATCAGAAACAACTTATCAAGCTGCAGATTTGTCTTCAGGAACTTTGTATGTATTTACGGTCAAAGTAGAAGATACGTCAAATACTGAATCTTCAGCGAGTAACGAAGTGGCAGTTATGACTTTAATAAACTACTGCTCGTCATATAGTAATGTTTATAATGAAGAGTGGATCAGAAACGTTCAATTGAATACCATAAATAATTATTCTAGTAATTTACCTTACTCGGATTTTAGTTCTTTATCTACACTTCTAAGCAAAGGAACGCAATACACTATCTCTATAATTCCAGTTTGGTCAGGTATAGTTTATAATGAAGGCTATTCAGTTTGGATAGATTATAACAATGATGGAGATTTTAATGATGCAGATGAACAAGTTTGGACACAAAGTGCTACAAGAAGTGGACAAGTAACGGGATCATTTACGGTACCAGTGTCTTCTGTAAGTGGAAAAACGAAAATGAGAGTATCCATGAAATATAATGGCATACCATCCTCATGTGAAAACTTTACTTATGGAGAGGTAGAGGACTATACTGTCAATCTTGTTGGCTCAAATGATTTAATTTATACTGGTGGAAATTGGATAACGGAAGAACCTTCTAACTCCTTGTACGACAAGGATATATTTATTTTGGATGGAAATATTAATATAGATTCTGATGTTAGAGTCAATACTATTGAAGTTTCAGAAGATGCATCACTGACCATATCAAAGCTTGGCTCATTAACAGTTGATGCAAATTTTATAACCAATGGTAATGTGACGTTAGAATCGGATTCAAATGAATTTTCTAGTCTAATAGTCAATGGCTACGTTATTGGAGAAGTGACTTACAAACGCCATGTCAATATCTCTAGTGGAGGAAAGGATTTAATTGCAGCCCCTGTTTTAGGACAGCCATTTAATGATTTTTTAGCGGCAAATTCTAATATTGTGAGTAATGGTGATAATACCTTATATTTATTTGGACCTTTTGAAAAACCCACTAATGAATATATTACTTATTCTAGTACAGAAACAGCAAAATTAACAGCTTCAACCGGATATCGTGCGGCTTCTACAGATAACGATACATTTACTTTTAAAGGTTTAGTGACAACTGAGGCAGTTTCTGCACCAGTATTTATTTCTGGTTCCACAACGCCAGAATGGAATCTTATAGGTAACCCGTACCCTTGTTACATTAGTCTTAAGGAATTTTTAAGGTTAAATAATTCGAAATTCAATACGGCACGTGCTGGTATTTATGGCTACGATGGAGACGCCTCTAATGGCTGGACGATATGGAACCAAGCCTACGTAGATGATAACCCTGAAGCTAAAATTGCACCAGGACAAGGTTTTTTGGTTGCTACTAATACAGATGGAATCAATTTTGAATTTACACCTTCAATGCGTGTTTTGGGTAATACTGATGATTTTATTGCAGGTAGACAGCAGACTACGAGTATTTCACATTTACAAATTAAGCTATCTAATACCACCAACTTTTACAAAACTGACTTCTATTTTACTGATAATGCCACATTAGGTCAGGATCCTAATTACGATTCCGAGATAATAGGAGCATCCACATCATTGGCCATATATTCACATTTAGTTGAAGATAATTTAGATAAAGCAATAGGTGTACAGTCCATTGGAAACACAAGATTATCTGATGTTGTTATTCCTTTAGGTGTGACTATTGAAAGTGGTCAACAAGCAACATTTAATATCTCCGAAACTACACTTAGCGCAGATATTAATGTTTATTTAGAGGACAGAATGTTAAATACATCTACTTTGTTAAATAATATGGATTACACTTTTACATCGAATGTTGAGTTAAACGGAACAGGGCGTTTTTATCTCCGATTTTCAGAGGAGAGTACACTAGGTATTATAAATAATGAACTCGCTAACATTAAAATTTATAATAAAAATGCCTCTAAAATCATTAGTGTAGAGGGAGATTTGGCTTCTAATTCAAGATTGTCTATTTATGATTTACAAGGTCGATTGATAAAGGTAGAAAGCTTGAAAACAAACGGTAGTTTGCAAACTATAAATGCCTCTTATTTAAGTACAGGTATTTACGTAGTAAAATTAAAAACTGGCTTACGAGAGAAGGCTCAGAAAATAATAATAAAGTAAATTAAATATGTTTTATTTCACTATTGTGCAGTAGTTCATCGCCTCTTAATCTTAAGAATATTTGAGCTACTGCAATAGTATCTTTTTCGCAATAGATAATAATACGGTCAATTTCTTTTTCTTTATAATAAACGCGGTAAACTTCGCTACCATCAATATCATCTTTAGGCGATGGAATACCGAGAACATTAGTTAATAATTTTAACGAGGTATAGGTTTTATAGTCACCAAATTTCCAGAGTTCTAAGGTGTCGAGGTGCGGTACTTCCCAAGGTTTTTTACCAAAAAGGTTCAGTTTGTACGGTAATTCTATATTGTGGATAATCATGCGTCTAGCGATGTATGGAAAGTCGAATTCTTTTCCATTGTGCGCACAAAGTAAATGTTTGTTAGCGCTAAAATGTGAAATCAGTAAATTTTTAAAGTCCTTTAAAATCTTAATTTCATCGCCATAAAATGAAGTGACTCTAAAGCTTCGAGATTCACCTTGCATTTTAAAATAACCTACCGAAATACAAACAATTTTGCCAAACTCAGCCCAAATCCCTGCTCTGTCGTAAAATTCTTCGGATGTAAACTCTTCTTTCCTTTGGTATCGCGATTTGGCATCCCAAAGCTCTTGTTTAGTTTTGTCTAAATCAGAAAAGTTTTCCGTTTCAGGAACGGTTTCTATATCAAGGAATAGGATGTTTTCAAGGTTGAGTTTGCTGATCATATCATTTCGTGTGAAAAGGCATTTTTTTTATTTTCAACTAAAGTTAATATTTTTAATTTACTTTTTATTTGAACTTGAGATTGAAGTGTGTTATTTGTGTAAATTATGACCGCGAAGCCATCATCTCATACGCCTCATCTATATAAACATAAAAATCCGAAGGAAAAGAATTGATGGTTCTAGGACTTCTATGATGCCCTAATCTAACTACGATTAAATTATCTTCAGGAATCACTATAACATATTGCCCTAAAATTCCTCGCATGGCAAATATATCCTTGCCCAGATAATCGCTAATCCAAAATCCGTAACCGTAAGGCGCACCGCTAAATCTAGCTTGTGTTGCAGTAGCTACAAAGGTTGAATCCAGTACTTGATTACCATTCCATTTTCCATGGTCTTTGAAGAGCTTACCAAAACGTGCAAAATCTCTTGCATTACTAGAGATACAACAAAAAGCTTTTGCTAATTTATTTTCATCATCATCCAATTGCCACAAAGCGTCACTTTTAGCACCTAGCGGTTGCCAGAAACTTTCAGAAAGATAATCTGCCAAAGGTTTTCCTGTAGCTTTTTTAATGACCATACCAAGCAATTGTGTACTGCCGCTTAAATATTCAAATTCTTGACCAGGTGCTTTAATCACTTTTTGATTTAGAATAGTTTCGGCTAAGTCATCATCATAATTGGCTCTTGCCGTAATTGAGAATGGACTCGTATAAGATTCTACCCAATCTAATCCAGAAGCCATAGAGGATAAGTCACCAACAGTGGTTTCGGCACCTTCAAATTCCTTGTAAAAATCACTAACAGGTTGATCTAAACTTTTTATATGACCGTCCATTATAGCTTTGCCCAATAAAGATGTGGTTATACTTTTAGCCATTGAAAATGAATTGGTTTTAGAATCATTACTGTAATTATCTGCATACTGTTCGTACCAAATACTATCATTTTTTATGATTAAATAGGCAATTGTACCAAGTTCCTTATTTATAGTAGTAAGTTCTTTTGTAGGACTGGATTTGTTGTAATCCTTATGCAAAGGCCATTCATCTGTGGTATTTCCCTTTTTAATAGTATCATTTTCAAAATAGGGATAGTCATCAATAAAAGCTGTTTTGTGGCCTGTAAAATAAACGACATGAACACCTTTTAAAATATAGTCGTAATCAAAAATATAAGCAACTATTATGAGCACACCAATAATTCCGATAAGCCATTTTAATAGAGTTTTGATGAATTTCATAAGAAGAGTTTAAAAAATAAATATAGTGAAACTCAAATTAAAAAAGTGACTGCTGTTTATATTCACTTTCATGATTTAGCAACCATTGCTTTCTATGCAGACCACCAGCATATCCTGTTAAACTGCCATCACTTCCGATGACTCTGTGGCAAGGCACAATAATCCAAAGTGGATTTTTTCCGTTAGCGCTAGCAGCAGCTCTAATGGCCTTTACATCGCCCAATTGTTTAGATAATTCTAAGTACGAAATGGTTTTACCAAAGGGAATGGTCTCAAGTTGATTCCACACTTTTTTCTGAAAAGTGGTGCCTTCAGGATTCAATTTTAAATCGAAGGCTTTACGTTTTTCGTTAAAGTACTCCTTGAGCTGAATGACACAATCCAATAAGGTTTCTGGGATGGTATCTGATACTTCTTTTGGTGTATCCAATATGGAAACCGAAGCAATACCATTTTCGTTTCCGATGATTTTGGCACAACCTAATGGTGTATCAATGGTACAGGAATCCATTTTTATTCGTTTTCTTCGGAAGTGTTCTCTATAGCAGGTTTATCCTCTAGAATACCTAATTTTTTAGCTCGGGCTTCCCAACTTTTTCTTGCCATGTGCTGTAGGTCTGAAACATCATCACTTTCGTCCATAATTTCCAAACCAAGTAAGGTTTCGATAACATCTTCCATGGTTACGATTCCGCTTACAGAGCCATATTCATCAACGACCATAGCCATGTGATTCCGACTATCTACCAATTTCGAGAACAAGGTTGGTAAAGGTGAGTTACGCTCTACGACAATGATATCTCTTTTAAGATCAGATAAAGTTTTTGAACCATTATCCAAGGCCATTTCTTTAAACACCTCATCCTTTAGTACCAAACCTTTGATATTATCAGCTTCTTCCGAGTAAATTGGAATTCTGGAAAAACGAAGGTCCATGTTTTTCTTAAAAAATTCTTCAACACTTGTGTTTTGATCAACAGCTTTCATAACGGTTCTTGGTGTCATGATATCTTTGGCAAAAACCTGCTTAAAGGTCAATAGGTTTTTTATAATAGTACTTTCATTTTCTTCAAAAACCCCTTCTTCATGAGCAATATCTGCCATGGCTGCAAAACTTTCCCGATTTAAAACACTTCCATGACCTTTGCCACCAATTAGTTTTGTGGTTAATTGTAATAGCCATAGAATACCTGTCCATTTTAACGGGAAAATTAAAATATTCAATGCTTTAGATGTAAAATTGGCCAATTTTTTCCAATATGTTGCACCAATAGTTTTTGGAATAATTTCTGAAGCCACCAAAATTAGAATGGTCATAACAGTAGAAACGATACCAACCATTAGGTCTTCTGTAAAATTGATGCCTAAAACAGTTCTTTCTGTAGTACCATACAATTCTGCATAAGCCACTTTGGCCTGCACACCAACCAAGATGGCACCAACGGTATGCGCTATGGTATTTAGCGTAAGAATAGCAATTAAAGGACGATCCACGTCCTTTTTTAAATTTTCTAGATTTTCGGCATAAGATTTTCCTTCTTTCTTTTTAAGATTTATAAACGTTGGTGTTATACTTAAAAGTACGGCTTCCAAAATGGAGCACAAGAATGAAAAAAATACGGATATGACGGCGTAAAAAATGAGTAAGCCCATTAATGTTTTGAAGTTTTAAGTTAATGCGAAGTTACGAAATCAATTTAACAACATCCTTTGCAAAATATGATGCAATAATATCTGCACCAGCACGCTTAATAGAAGTCACTTGCTCCATCATCACAGCATCATGGTCCAACCAACCTTTTTCGGCTGCAGCTTTTAACATGGCATATTCTCCAGAAACTTGGTAAACAGCAAGTGGGATATCAAAACTATTTTTAATATCGCGAACAATGTCCAAATAGCACAAACCTGGTTTTACCATCACAATATCTGCACCTTCATTAATATCCATTTCGGTTTCCCTAATAGCTTCGTCTCTATTGGCAAAGTCCATTTGATAGGTTTTTTTGTCTTTTGGTATATCAACCAAATCCACAGGTGCAGAATCCAAAGCATCTCTAAAAGGCCCATAAAAAGCCGAGGCGTATTTTGCGGAATAACTCATAATGCCTACATCGAAAAGATTAGTTTGGTCTAAAGCTTCACGAATACCTAATATTCTGCCGTCCATCATATCACTTGGTGCTACGAAATTGGCGCCAGCTTCGGCATGGGAAATGCTCATTTCGGCTAAAACCTCGACCGTTGCATCGTTTATTATTTTTCCGCCTTCAATAATGCCATCGTGTCCGTAGGACGAAAATGGGTCTAAAGCCACATCGGTCATTACCAACATATCTGGGCAAACTTCCTTTACGGTTTTTATAGCACGTTGCATTAATCCGTTTGGGTTCAAAGCTTCAGTTCCTTTGTTGTCTTTTAATTGATCATCCACTTTCACGAATAGCAAAACCGACTTTAAACCTAGGCTCCACAATAATTTCACTTCATCTTTCAATAAATCCAAACTAAAACGGTAGTAATTTGGCATCGATGCTATTTCCTCTTTTACGCCTTTGCCTTCAACCACAAATAGTGGCACTAAAAAATCGTTTGGTGTGATGTAGGTTTCCCTAACCAAACTTCTTATGGCTTCGTTGGTTCTTAATCGTCTATTTCTTCGTATTGGAAACATAATTTCATTTTATTAATAGCGCTCTAAGTTCAATTTAGAATTATGAGATTCTTCACTGCGTTCAGAATGACAAAGTTATACCCATTCTTTTGGATTATGCAAAACTTTAAGCAGTTTTTCTTCGTCACTGCCGGCTTTTGGATGATGGTCATAAACCCACTGTACATGTGGCGGTAAACTCATTAAAATACTTTCAATTCTTCCATTGGTTTTCAATCCAAATAACGTGCCTTTATCGTGTACCAAATTGAATTCTACATAGCGACCTCTTCTAATTTCTTGCCAGTCGCGTTGTGCTTTCGAGTACTCTAAGTTTTTTCTTTTTTCAACTATTGGCACATAAGCTTCTAAGAAACTATCGCCAACTTCTGTAACAAAGGCGTACCAGTTTTGCATGTTCATCTCCTCTGTTTTTTTACAATAGTCAAAAAACAATCCACCTATGCCACGACCTTCATTTCGGTGTGTGTTGTAAAAGTATTCATCACAACGTGCTTTGTATTTCGGATAAAAATTAGGATTATGTTTATCGCAAGCTGTTTTACAAGTTTGATGAAAATGTCTCGCATCGTCTTCAAACAAATAGTAAGGCGTTAAATCTTGTCCGCCGCCGAACCATTGGTCAACAATATTACCGTTTTTATCATACATTTCAAAGTATCTCCAATTTGCATGAACTGTTGGTACCATTGGATTTGTAGGATGCAATACTAAACTTAATCCACATGCAAAAAAATCGGCGTCTTCAACACCAAAGTACTTTTGCATACTATCGGGTAATTTTCCGTGAACCCCAGAAATATTGACACCTCCTTTTTCGAACACATTGCCGTTTTCTATGACTCGTGTTCTTCCGCCTCCACCTTCTGGTCGTTCCCAAATGTCCTCTTGGAATTTGGCTTTGCCATCAACGGTTTCCAGTTTTGAGGTTATGGTGTCTTGTAATTGATGTATGTATTTAAAGAATTTGTCTTTCAAAATTTAGTATTTATATAATTCGTACAACTCCATATCCAAAGGTGCTTCTCCATTTGGTGTAAATTCATTCAGCAATGTTTTTCGCCATTCAAAATTATTGTTTGTAGCGACTTTCACACTCTGCAAATTTTCTTTATGTGCTATAATTTGGATCGTTTCCAATCCTATTTCATTAAAAGCATATTTTGATAAATGTTGAATAGCTTCAGAAGTCAAACCTTGGCCTTCAAAAGTATAACCAATACAATAGCCGAATTCGCCTTGATTTGTTTCCCAATCTAGTTCTTTAAGGAAAAGTAATCCTACCAATTCCCGTGTTTCAGAATGTTTTAATGTGAATAGAAACTCTTCTTTATTCTGAAATTGTTTTACTTTTTGTGCAACAAAGAGTTTGGATAAAGTGGGATTATAGTTGTCTTTTAAAGTTTTAGGGAAGTAGCGGCTTAATCGGGTTTCATTTGCAATAACGAAATCGCAAATTTTCCAAGCATCTCCATTGTGGACAGGATTGATTTCAAAATCTTTGAACTTCGCAATCATCCTTCTTGATTTAAAACCACATTGTTCAAGAGATCTTTTTCCTTTAAAATTTCAACGGTTTTTAATGATGCGGCAGTGACACTCATAGGCAACACCAAAATAACGCCAATTACCGGAATCAATAGAAATAACATAAACACAACGCCATTTCCAATAGCAATTCCTCTATGCTGTCTTACAAACCGAATACTTTCGCGATATTTAAAATGGCGCTCTAAGGTATAGTCCATATTTCCAAAGCCAGCATAATACGCCTGAACTAAAAACAATAATACAGTTGAAAATATATTGACGACAGGAATAAACTTTAACATCAAAATAGGGATGGTAATAATGAGTTCTCTACCTAGATTTCTAACATTAATTCGAATCCCTCTCCAGAGTTGTTCCTGAAATGAGGTATTGCGGTGCTGATGTTTTTCTACACCTGTTAGATGCGCTTCAATTTTTTCTGAAACCGGACTCATAAATGGCGCAGACAATGCCATGATAATATGTTTGTACAAGATCAAACCCATAGCAATAATGACAATGGCGCCTATAAAAGTGGAGATGGAAGTAAAGGTGTCCTTACCCCATTCCCAAACCCATACTTTGGCAATAAAACGGCCCATATTATCCGATAGTCCGTATGCCGAAAGTCCGATGATAGTAGCTGTTACCAAACTAATAATAATAGGAACGGCAAAGTATTTCCAAAGTTTTAATCTTGAAATCAATGTGAAGGCTCCTGTATATGCTTTTATGCCTTTTAGTATGTTGTTTATCATCCTTACTTCCTGCGAAGGCAGGAACCTCATTTTAGTTTAACTTAATGCGCTCACATCAAAGTTAAGAATATTTATGTGTTTTTTTAGATAGGTAAATAGTCTGACTTTGAGATTTTGACCAACAGTCTGTGCTGAGGTTTTAAAACAAGAAGGTTTTAGAAACCTCTAAGAATATAGTAACGGTCGTTTTTAAAACTCAGCCTTTAGTTTTAAAGTTAGCGATTTCAAAGCACACTTTTTCCATTTTTCACGTTAGAGGTAAGCCGCCCGAGTAAGCGTCCCTTCCATTATGGGAAGTTTAGGATGGGCTCTTATACGCCTTCACCGCATCAATAAAGGCCTTAGCGTTTTCCAAAGGAATATTTGGTAAAATACCATGACCTAAATTAACAATGTATTTGTCTTTTCCAAACTCATTAATCATTTGAGTTACCATCTTTTTTATTTCAGATGGTGGCGAAAATAAACGCGTTGGGTCAAAGTTTCCTTGTAATGTAATATTACCTCCTGTCAAATAGCGTGCATTTCTGGCAGAACAGGTCCAATCTATTCCTAATGCTGATGCTCCAGATTTAGACATTTCATTTAGAGCAAACCAACAGCCTTTTCCAAACGCGATGACAGGTGCCTCATCTTTTAAAGCATTAATAATTTGTTGAATATACTGCCAAGAAAATTCTTGATAATCGACTGGTGACAACATGCCTCCCCAAGAATCAAAAACCTGAACCGCATTACAACCCGCTTTCACTTTTTCCTTTAAATAAGCAATGGTTGTATCCGTAATTTTCTGTAATAATTGGTGTGCTGCTATTGGATTGGTAAAACAAAACTCTTTAGCTTTATCAAAGTTTTTAGAGCCTTGACCTTGTACACAATAACATAGAATGGTCCATGGCGAACCCGCAAAACCAATTAGCGGAATTTCATCATTGAGTTTTTCTTTGGTGGCTTTTATCGCCTCGTAAACATAGCTTAAAGCTTCCTTTACATCTGGAACAATTACATTATCCACATCTTTTTGAGAACGAATAGGATTTGGTAAATAGGGCCCAAAATTTGGTTTCATCTGTACCTCAATATTCATGGCTTGTGGAATCACCAAAATATCTGAAAACAAAATTGCAGCATCCATGCCATAACGACGAATCGGCTGAACCGTAATTTCACTTGCTAATTCAGGTGTTTGGCAACGTGTAAAGAAATCGTACTTGGCTTTGATTTCCATGAATTCAGGTAAGTAGCGTCCTGCTTGACGCATCATCCAAACAGGCGGGCGTTCTACGGTTTCGCCTTTTAATGCTCTTAGGAATAAATCGTTTTTCATAATTGGCTTTTAGCTGTTAGCCATTTGCTTTTAGCTCTGGAAAATCAGCTATTTTTAATTCTGTTTATTAAACTATTCATCATTTTTGCTTCTTTATTGAGAAGTTCAAAAATGTCTTTTAAATTATCTTTGGGAATAAAATCTAATTCCTCTGAAATAATCAATTGTGTTTCAACTTCAAATAGTGAACCCATTGCTATTTCAAGAAATCGTTTGAATTCTATATCGCTGTTTCTGCTGCAACCTTCTGCTATATTTGATGGTATTGAAACCGCAGCTCTAGTTACTTGACTTCTTAAACCAAATTTTTCTTCAGATGGCAATTGTTGTGAAAGGACATAAACCTGCTTTACTAGTTCGATTCCGTTTTTCCAAATTTCAAGTGTTCTAAAATTTCTCATTTTATAAAGGTTTTATTAGTTACTCAATTTGCGAAAAGCTAAGAGCCAAAAGCTAAAGGCTAGCTGTAATACTCATTTACCAACTCCACAACACTCTCTACCAGCGGCACTTTAGCCACTCTTACGTCTTCAAAATATTTTTTAGCCTCTGCAGCGGTCGTTTCTCCAATACAAAATGCAATGCCTTTCGCTTTGTTCTGCTTTAAGAAGCTTTGAACAGTCGATGGACTATAAAACATGACGCCATCTATATCGCTTTCTACTTTTTCAGCATCGAATTTGGTTTCGTAGGCTTCAACCTCGTTTACTTTGATGTTATTTTTTGTTAGAATATCTGGAATGGTATCCAATCTTAAATTACTACAAAAATACGTCGCTTCTGTCCCATCCATAAATTCCATCATGTGTTCGGCTAAATCTTTAGCATACTTTTCATGATGTTTAACCTTTCCTATGCGTTTTTCAACTAATCGTTTCGTTTTTCTACCGACGCAATAGATATTCTTGAATTGTAATTCTGCAGGCGAAAAATTATGCAGAAGAGCGTCGACTGCATTTTTGCTAGTGATAATCACGTTTTCAATTTCGTTACGAACAATACTTTTACTCAATCGATTTGGGTTAATTTTTATCGCATCATTACTTTCTGTAACCACAGCCTCGTGAAACAATGCCAACTGGTCATTAGTGAGTTTTTTTGTTGAATAAATATTCGTGACTTTATCGCCACGACCCAATTCGTCAATTAAAATCCGACCGCCTTTGCCAATGACATAATCGGCACAGAATTCTGCTATGTCGTCGTGTTTTCCCAAGGGGACAACCTTGGTAACTTCAATTTTTTTGGTGCCATCTTTACTTAAAAGAATGCCTTTAAAGTTAACTTCTTCCTCTTTATTGATATAACAAATAGCTCCGATTGGTGCTGTACAACCACCTTCTAGGCGATTTAGAAACTCACGTTCTATAGAAGTACAAATTTCAGTTACCTCGTCATTGATTTCTGCGCAAATAGCTCTAGTTTCTTCGTCAGCTTCCAATGCGACAACCATAACAGCTCCTTGTGCTGGCGCAGGAATCATCCAATGTAGATTGATTGAATTTTCGGGTGTAATATTTAAGCGTCCCAAACCTGCTCCTGCAAAAATAGCCGCATTCCAGTCCTCATTAGTTTCAAGTTTCTCCAATCTTGAATTTACGTTGCCTCGCAACCCAACAACGGTATGCGTAGGATAACGATTCAACCATTGTGCGCGACGTCTTAGGCTTCCCGTAGCGATAATCGCATCTTTTGCAGATAAAAACTCTTCATTTTTTTTAAACACCAAGGTATCGTTAATATTGCCTCGTTTTAAAACTGCAGCCTGTACAATGCCTTTAGGTAAAACGGTTGGAACATCTTTCATGGAATGTACTGCGATATCGATATCTCCATTGAGCATCGCAATATCTAAGGTTTTTGTAAAAATACCTGTAATACCAAGTTCGTACAACGGTTTGTCGAGCACTAAATCTCCTGTTGATTTTACGGGGACAAGGACGGTTTTATGACCTAAATGTTCAAGTTGGGATTGAACGGTTTTTGCTTGCCACAAAGCGAGCTGGCTGTCGCGTGTGCCAATGCGAATTATTTTAGACATTCTGGGTGTTTTCTAACTGAAATATTTTTTTGATGAGCTCTATACTCTCATCGGAAGTGTTGCTATCTTCCCTTAGGTGGTGTGCGAATTGATTCGTGATTTTCTGAATGAGATTATTTGTAATGATTTCAGCTTGGTCTTCATTAAAATCCACCAATTTCTTGCGTTGGGTATTAAATTCAGAATTTTTAAAATCCGTTAATTTATGCTTAATGGCCTGTATGGTTGGTACAAATTTAAGGGTGTCTAACCACGCATTAAATTCTGCCATGATTTCTGAAATAATGGACTCAGCAGCGGGAATATAGGTTTTCCGTTTTTCTAAAGTATCATCCGTAATTTTCGCCAAATCATCTAAATGCACTAAAGTGATATTGGAATGTTCCCTAATATCTTCATTCACATTTTTCGGAATCGATAAATCTAAAACCAATAAAGGTTTATCCGTAGAGATTAAAGACTTATAGACGGTGGGATTTTCTGCTCCTGTAGCGACAATAACAATATCAGACGCATTGAGTTCTTCTTGTAAATTTTCGTAATCCTTTACAACAAGGTTAAACTTACCAGCAACTTCTTCAGCTTTATCTTTAGTTCTGTTGATTAAAGTAATGTGAGGATTTTTAGTATGTTTTACTAAATTCTCACAAGTATTACGTCCTATTTTTCCAGTTCCAAAGAGTAGAATATTCTTTTTTGAAATTTGCTTAACATTATTCATGATATACTGAACGGAAGCGAAAGATACAGAAGTTGCACCTGATGATAATTCGGTTTCATTTTTAATGCGCTTACTGGCTTGGATAACGGCATTTAGCAAACGTTCCGTAAACGAATTTAGTAAGCCGGCTTTTTTTGACGCTCTTGCACCAAATTTCAGTTGACTGATAATTTCAAAATCGCCTAGGATCTGACTATCCAAACCAGAACCTACACGAAACATGTGGGTTATGGCGTCCTTGTTTTTATAAACATAAGCCACATCTTGAAATTCTTCAACTGTACCTTTAGTGTTGTCACACAACAGTTGAATCAATTGAAAAGGATGTTCCGCAAAACCGTAAAGTTCGGTTCGGTTACATGTCGAAACCAATAGAATACTTTCAATGCCATTCTGTTTCGCTTGCGCCAAAACGTTTTGTTTTGCCGTGTCACTTAAACTAAAATGACCACGCACTTCCGCATCAGCTTTTTTATAGCTGAGACCTATAGCGTAAAAATATTTGCTTCTGTTTGGCATGTGTTGCTTTACTCGTTTACCTGACTTTGGAAAGTAACGGCACAAATGTAATTTTGATATTCATAAAAAAACAACGCTAGAAGAACTTAAAGTATCGTTTCTGGTTTTTTAACAATGTTTTTTATAAAAACATGATAAATGTCATATTTTTGTAGTAAAACCAAGGGCTTTTTAGACCTTTGTTTAGAACGAATCTAAATAACAGCAACATGAATACGGAAAAAACATCCCTAAAAAGTATCGCTACAGGTACTTTCGAAGAAACCTTCATCGAAGACGGCTTTTTTGTGTTGACCAATAAGAATGAAGATGATACGGCTGAAATTCTTGAACGTGAGATTGATAGCAGCTATATTCAATTTCATTTTTGTACCAAAGGGTCTGCAGCTTTTGTTTTTAACCAAGGCACTTATACGCTGAATATTAATGAAGATACCTCGCTTTTACTTTATAACCCACAGCGCGATTTGCCGATTCATTTAGAAATGAAACCACATTCTTGGTTGGTGTCGCTTGTCATTTCAATTAAAAAATTTCATGGCTTATTTTCTGAGGATGCTAATTATGTTACCTTTTTAACCGACGATAATAGAGATAAAAAGTATTATAAAGATGGCGACGTTTCGCCGTCAATGGCTGTGGTTTTGAATCAATTGATGAGTTTCAACTTAAATTCATCCATAAAACAATTATACTTTAAGGGAAAGGCTTACGAATTATTGAGTCTGTTTTTTAATAGAAGTGAAGATGCAGATATTGAGCAATGTCCGTTTTTAGTAGATGAGGTCAACGTAGCCAAACTAAAAAAAGCCAAAGACATCATCATAGCCAATATGGCAGAACCGCCGACCTTGCAGGAATTGGCAGATGACATAGGACTAAGCCTAAAAAAATTAAAAGAAGGTTTTAAACAAATTTATGGCGACTCTGTTTTTAGCTTTTTGTTCGATTATAAAATGGAAGTGGCCCGTAAACTTTTGGAATCTGGCGATTATAACGTGAATGAAGTTGGGCTAAAAGTGGGTTACAGCACTGGAAGCCACTTTATAGCTGCTTTTAAAAAGAAATTTGGGACAACGCCTAAGAAGTATGTTTTGGGTTCGAGTTAGGGCTATTCAATCATATCGTTAGTTTCTCGAAAAGCCAAATAACTAATATAGAAATGACTAAAGGCAGTATTAAATATGATGTAATATTTTTTATATCTACTGTACTTATCCCTTTCACTCCTACATTGAGAACATACCTATCCGAAATAAAATATAACGTCAGAATTATAATTAATAAAAGACCTATCAATAAAGAAATACGAAGTGTTTTTAGAAACATATTCATATTTGTTAAAATTAATAATCATAATACCCATCACGTCCAGTTGGCGTCACACGTTGTCTATCCTTATAAATCGCTAAGTTGAGGATTTCAGTATATTGCTCTTCCAGTTCCTTGGTTTTATCGACGATGGTGCCATAATTTTCAGATTTAGAATAGTAATCTACGACCAATTGGTTAGGATCTTTTGGCTTAATAAAAGAGATGTAATGTAAAGCTTCGACTCTGCCAGAGTAGTCGTCGTCCTTATCAATTTTAAAGAAATACATTTCCGCATTTTTGCCTTTATCAGTTACAAAACCGCGTTTAAAAAGAAACTGAATGGAGTCTTTTTCCTTTTCGAAATTCGCATCGGATAAGAGTTTGGATTTGGCGAATTGTCGTTGACTGATGTTTATGGATTTCAGTTTACTTAAAAGCTTAGCCTCATCTAATTCTTCTAATAATAAATATTGGTTTTCTTCATCTTCCAAAAGCTTTTCTGTTAGTTTCTGAGGAATCTTTTCTTTCGCCTTGGTCAACAATACATAATATTTGACTAAAGCGTTGGTGTCATCCACATTTAGCAGTTTATCAAAGAAATCTTGTGCTGTGCGTTCATTTCGGTAAGGAAAAATAAGTCTAACGTAAGTCGCTAAATTATAAGAATACGTATTATAGCCATAATTGTAGTTTCCTAAATTTCGCTTCACTTCCATTTTACCATCATTAATCAATTGGTTTTTGTATTTCTTATAGGTTTTAGGTTTTACCAATCCGCTATCTTTTACTTTTGCCAGTAAGGTGTAAAGTGGTTGTTTGTATTCTGAAATCGTACTGTATTCCAATATTTTTGGAAACAAGGATGCCTTCAGTTCCAAGGAATCTTCTTTGTAATAATTATAGAACATAGAGCCAACACTTCCCAATGGTAAATCGCGTTCCATAAGTTCTAAGGCGATATTATAATTTTCTTTTTTGTTTGAGCGGAGCAAACCTTCCAGAATGGAGGTTTGGGTTTGTGGATCTGAATAACTATCGTGATACAATTGTTTTATAAATGGTAAATTGTTCTTTAAATCGATTTTAATAAGTTGTTCAACCAGATGCGATTTTATGTTTAAACGTTCTTTATCGAATTTAAAATCCTTGAGCACCGAAACAATAGCTTTACTGTTGTGTTTTTTGAATTTAACCAAGTCATAAGATTCAAACACTAAACTGTCATTGGCTTTTAAAGCTTTAAAAAATTGTTTGGTTTTATCTTGAAGTACATTTTTGCCTAAAAGCGTGTCTTTTGGTGAAAAGGACTCGTAAAATTCGGTTACAAATTTTGAAGGTCCACTTATAGAATCCACCAGAGTTTTTAGTTCGAAAAGCACGCCTTCTTTCAAAATATTTTTAACCAACACTTTTTTGGCACTTGCCGAATCCGTATAACTAAAACTGTTGGTGTAAATATTATCCTTTTTATTTGACGACCGATTTGAAATTTTAAAGCCTTTGGCTTCATTATAATAATGTGCTCCGTAATTGACTTTGTGCTCTAAATCCTTCCAAAGGCTATCGACATTATGAAACATTTGTAAATCGTGAAACTTGGTTCTAGAAACTGAGATTTGCTCATTGGCATTTGTGGAATAAGTAGTTTCCTTAATGGTCTCTTCGTAATCTTTCGGTTTTTGTGAACCGCTATAATTGTAACTGTAAGGATTTGGTGCAGGTGCTTTGGCGTTACTGTTCACAGTAAAATGCAAAGACGTATCCACGACCTTTTCAAAACCCGAATAATCTGTTTTATTAAATTTAAAGGACTTAAAAAAGTCGGTTTTTTCATCTTCGTTAGTACCAACATAGCCCAATAAATAATAACTGCCATCTTTTACGATGGTCTTGAGATGTAAATTTTTGTTCTCTTTAGAATCTAATACAGCTTGGGATTCATAAGTTTTGTAATCGCCTGCTTTAAATCCGCCTTTAGCTTCAGTAAGCTTGTAATTTTTATATAAGGCATGATGAAAATATTTAGCTTCAAAACTATCTTCTTCAATATAAGCTAAATCGTTCAAAACAGCTTCTTCTAGAAAGTAATAAGCATCGTTTTTATAGCCTTCAATTAATTTTTTACCATAGTTGTGCATGTTGCTTGAGACATAATATTCCGGAAAATTGACTTGGAATTTATGACTTGGTGCAACAAATAGTTGATTGTTGTTTGAAGGTGTTTTCAAAGTGATTGAAGTGAAAATTTTATCTTCATGTTGAAGGACAAAATCACTACGGCCAGCAAATTTTATAATAATAATCTCCAACGGTGTCTGGTAAATATGATATTTCTGAAATTCGCCTTTCTTGGTTTTATTAACGATACTAATGCCAGGATAAGGTGTGGTCAATTCTGTCTTTGAAATAATATCGCCAGGAATATCTTCGTACAATAAATGATCAATATCTTTTAAGGTAATATTCTCTTTTTCGTTAGGTAAATAGGAAAACCGACTGATTCTGTTTATAGTTAAATAGGCACCATTGGTCATGTCTGGGTCTAAATAATATTTTTGTCCACCATAGGAAAACTCGCGCAGTTCATCATAAGTATTGATGCTTAAAAATCCATCTGGTGTTTGGTGTTTTTTGAGCTCTGGTGTTACAAAAAGACTGTCGAGCTTTGTTTTTTCGGTTTTGCTATAATCTGTTTGCTCAGATGTTAAGGCTTTTACTTTATAGCCTCTTTTGCGCAACATGTTAATCATGCCTTGTTCTCCTGGCAAATGCGCTGCGCCAACTCCTGCAAAAACGGATTTGGTTGGCATGAGTTCCATTAAGGAAATGACCATATTTTCATTTCGGATATAGAGCATATTTTCTCGGTAGAATTCCGTATTCACGCCAGCACCAATGGAATCCAATAAATCTAAATTCCTATCGCGATATAAGTTTTCTTGAATTAAATAAGCGTTTTCCTTCGCGTATAATTTTTGTACCCAAGGATCCAATTCTTTTTTGTTGGCATTGTAAGCGGCTTTGGTGGTTAAGTATCGGGACTCGGCTAAATCTTCTAAACCATATATTTTCTTATTGTTTTTCTTTCCGGCTTGAAAAATAAACATGTCCAAATAGGTTTCTTCTTCAAAATTATCCGAAGAACTACTTTTTCTATACAAATAAGCATTTACGGCATTATTATCCATACGAACCGAACCTCTAATCGCCATTTCCTCAGGATGCGTTAGTTTGAAAAGATTGGAGTAAAAATCGTTGTTATAATTGTTATAGGCAGCCATCTGGTCTAGCATCAATTCATAATTAAAACCAGGCCACGTGGTTGGGTCTGATTCCAAGGCAATGCAATCACTTTGTTCCAGAGCTTTATAAAACACATCGTCTAAGCGAAAAGCCACTTTTTTACTTACGTGCATAGTGCCATAGAGATAAGATGGTTTTTCGAGTCCGTTTCCTGTAATTTTCCAGAGTAAGCTTTGATACTTTTGTTGTGAGAAGGCAACTATCGTGAATAATATTAGGAATATAGATAGGATTTTTTTCATAATTAAGTGTAATCAGGGCTTGTAAAGATATTTATTTCACTCAAACAGCCATATAGAATCTATAAAAGTCGATAAAAAACGATAATTATAGATGTCTTTTTCAAATTAATTAACTTTTAAATTCACAAAATATTTGATGATATAACTATAAATAAAACGAATGGAAAGCACTATTAAGTATTACATTAAGTGTTGTACTTTTGCAATTGAAAAAGAAAATCACTTGGCTCCTTTAAGGGATACTGAAATAAATTCAGCATGAAACCAGCATGTTCAAAAATTTATCACGCAACGCAATGTTTAATTGCGAACAGCATGTGTCCTAAATAAAAAATAAACACAAACACATGAAAGGCATATTATTAGTCAATTTAGGCTCTCCAGACAGTCCAAATCCAAAAGATGTAAAGAAATATCTTGGTGAATTTTTAATGGACGAACGCGTTATAGACGTTCCTCTTTGGGCGCGAACACTATTGGTTAAGGGTATTATTTTAAATACACGACCAAAAGCGTCGGCTGCAGCGTATCAACAAATATGGTGGGAAGAGGGTTCTCCACTAATTGTGCTGTCAGAAAGGCTACAACAAAAAGTTCAGGACAAAGTTGATTATCCTGTGGCTTTGGCCATGCGTTATGGAAGCATGACTTTAAAAAACGGACTTCAGGAATTAGTAGATAAAGGATGTACTGAAATAAAAACAATTCCGCTATATCCACAGTTTGCCATGGCAACTACAGAAACCATTGACGTTAAGGTAGATGAGTTGGTTGCCAAATATTTTCCAAATGTGAAAATCACACGAACACCAGCGTTTTACCATCGTGAAGATTATATCAATGTATTGTCTAAAAGTATTGCTGAAACTTTGGATGGCTTGGATTACGAACATATTCTTTTTAGTTATCATGGCGTTCCTGAACGACATATTCGTAAGAGTGATATTACGAACGGAAATTGCAAGATGAACGGTAAATGTTGTTTTAAAATGGGCAGTAAACAACATGAATTTTGTTACCGACACCAATGCGAAATTACAACCGTGAACGTCGCCAAAAAACTCGGGTTAAAAAATGGGACTTACTCAACCACGTTTCAATCCAGACTTGGATTTGACCCTTGGTTAAAACCTTATACAGACCGAACAATTGAGCGAATGGGCAAGGAAGGCATCAAAAAAATGGCCATAGTAACACCTGCTTTTGTAAGTGATTGTTTAGAAACTCTTGAAGAAATTGCCATGGAAGGTGAAGAAATTTTTCATGAAATGGGAGGAAAGGAATTTACCGTAATACCTTGTTTAAATGAACGTGAAGATTTTGCTCAAGTGCTTACCAATATCGTAGAGGAATGGGCAAAAACTAAAACAGAAGCCGTTTAATGGCAAAAGTATCGTCACAAGAATTAGGGAATCAGTCCATTGGTAAATTACTGATTAAGCAAGCCGTACCTGCATCTATTGGAATTTTGGTCATGTCGCTTAATATCTTGGTCGATACCATTTTTGTTGGTAATTGGATTGGGCCAACTGCCATAGCAGCCATAAACGTGGTGCTTCCCGTATCCTTTTTTATTGCAGCGCTTGGGATGTCGATTGGTATTGGCGGTTCTTCAATAATATCTAGAGCTTTGGGTGCAGATAATACCGTAAAAGCTTTAAAAACATTCGGAAATCAAATTACATTGACTACGTTAGTAACGGTTGTTTTTGTAGTCTTTGGTTTACTATATATCAACGATATCGTACCTGCATTTGGTGGAAAAGGAGCTATTTTTCAACCTGCAAAAACCTATTACAGAATTGTATTGTATGGCGTTCCGGTTTTGGCACTTTGTATGATGGGAAATACTGTCATTAGAGCAGAAGGCAAACCAAAATTTGCCATGTATGCCATGATGTTTCCGTCCGTAGGCAATTTGATTTTGGACGTATTGTTTATCAATGTATTTGATTGGGGAATGGCAGGAGCGGCATGGGCAACCACAGGCTCTTATATCTTATGTTTTGTGTTTATACTTTGGTTTTTCCTATCTAAAAATTCAGAATTAAAAATCGATTTTAATCATTTCGGATTAGACCTTCCTATTGTCAAGGAAATTGGTGCACTTGGATTTGTAACGTTAACGAGACAAGCTATTGTTAGTGTCACTTATCTATTGATGAATAATATTTTATTCGATTTAGGAGGTGAAACGTCTGTTACGGCTTATGCCATTGTTGGTAGAATGCTAATGTTTGCTTTGTTTCCGGTTTATGGTATCACCCAAGGATTTTTACCCATTGCAGGTTTTAATTATGGTGCAGAAAAATATGAACGGGTACGAGAAGTTATAATTACAGCTATAAAATATGCCGCTTTACTAGCAGCTATCGTTTTTGTGTTTTTAATGATATTCCCAGAATCCATTACACGATTATTTACGCAAGATGCTGAGGTACTCATAGAAACACCACCTGCCATGCGTTGGGTTTTTGCAGCCACACCAATTATTGCCGTTCAGTTAATTGGTGCTGCCTATTTTCAAGCGGTGGGAAAAGCGATTCCTGCGTTGCTGTTAACCTTAACGCGTCAAGGATTTTTCTTTATTCCATTAATTTTTATTTTGCCTAAATTTTACGGAGCGTTGGGCGTTTGGATAGCGTTTCCGGTTTCTGATGTGTTATCAACCATTGTAACGGCCTATTTTTTACATCGTGAAATGAAGTTGAATTTAAAAACGGAAGCGGTTAAATAAGTATTAATCCGTAATTTTAAATTTAGGGAATAGAATTATTTTCATTTATTAGTAATTAAGTCTAAGGATTACAATGTCCCGATAGGCACAAAATATGGGTAAAGGGATAGAATAGTTTTTAAAATTGTGCCTTTAGGTACAATATATGGTGTACCTAAAGGCACACTTGCTCAAAAGTTATGGTGTTTTTTAACTACATAAAGTCCTTAACGGGACGATTTAGAAGAACATATTTGTAGAACAGAGCCTATTTCATAACCATATAAAATTATCATCTTTGCATTATGGAATATTATAACTATATAAAATCACTTCATCTTATCTTCGTCATCACGTGGTTTGCTGGGTTATTTTATATTCCTAGGTTATTTGTATATCAAATTGAAGCGTTTCATAAACCATCGCCAGAAAAGGAAATATTAGGTAAGCAATTAAAATTGATGGCAAAGCGCTTATGGTTTATTATCACTTGGCCATCAGCAATTTTAGCAACATTATTTGCGATTTGGTTGATCATCTTAATGCCAAGTTGGTTACACCAAGGTTGGATGCATGTGAAATTATTGTTTGTACTTCTATTGTTTATTTACCACTATAAAACACATATCTATTATAAACAACTTCAAAAGGATGAGGTAAAGGTCACATCAAACTATATGCGCATCTGGAACGAAGGGGCTACTTTTATTCTGTTTGCGGTAGTTTTTCTGGTCATCCTTAAAAATTCTATCAATTGGATATTTGGCGTTCTCGGCATTGTGGTTCTGGGAATTCTAATCATGTTGGGTTTCAAATTGTATAAAAATATTCGCTCTAAAAATCCGGATGCTTAAATAATAAATTTAAAATTACAAGCTCTAAATATTCACGATAGGAATTTTGCTTTTTTAATTTGAAATTTGTGTTTCGCAGGTTTGGATTGATTATTGCTATATTTAAAACTTAGAATTCCGAATTAAAAGCTTCCCATTTTCATGGGCATTTCTATGAATAGAAAACGTTTATCCTTACGAACTCGAATCATTATCAACATGATACTTTTGGTCTTGGTGGCTTCAGTTTTAATCGCTGCAGTAACGATTTACCAATATCGTGAAGAGGCTAAGGATTACCACAAGGAACGTTTAGAGCGTAAAGAAGCCGCTATTAAAGAACATATCGATTTCATTCTAAATGGAAGAGAAAATACTTATGAGGTAACGACAGAAAACATCCCTTTAATTTTTAAGGATAAAATATTTGAAATTGATGCCATACATAAACTACAAATTAACCTTTATGATTTAGATGGGCAATTACTAAAAAGCTCAAAGCGCATTATACAACGAGACACTTTAGATAGTTGTTTAGATGCCGAAATTTTGAATACACTTTCCAATACTTTAGAACATCGTTATGTCGTTAAAAATAAGGAGGCTGGCGAAACGTTTCAATCGTCTTACTCTTATATAACTGATGATAAATTTAAAAACTTAGCGATTTTAAATTTACCCTATTTGGAGAACGATGATTTTTTAAACAAAGAGTTAAAAGAGTTTTTAACACGATTGGCTTATGCCTATTTAGTGTTGATTTTGGTGGCGATTATTTTTGCTTATTTCATATCTAATTTCATCACAAAATCATTGCGAACCATTAGTGATAAAATGAATGAAACACGTTTGGAAAAGCGAAATAAAAAAATTCAGATTGAATCGTCTAGCGAAGAAATAGAAACTTTGGTCAATTCTTACAACAGCATGATTGATGAGCTTGAAGCAAGTGCTGTGGTGTTGGCAACCAATGAACGCGAGCAAGCATGGCGCGAAATGGCAAAGCAAGTGGCGCATGAAATAAAAAATCCTTTGACACCAATGCGATTGACCGTACAGAGTTTTCAACGTAAGTTTGACCCTGACGACGAGAATATCAATCAAAAGGTAAATGAATATAGCAATACTTTGATTCAACAGATTGATACCATGAGTTCTATTGCGTCGGCATTTTCAAACTTTGCTAAAATGCCAGCTCAAAAAAGCGAGAACCTGAATGTTGTGCACATTGTAAAACTAGCGCTCGATATTTTTAATGAAGGTTATATTGAATTTCATTCAGAAGCTGAAGAAATCATCGCCAAATTCGATAGAACACAATTAATTAGAGTGGTTACCAATTTGGTTAAAAATGGCATTCAAGCGATTCCTAACGATTCCGAAAACCCCAAAATCGATGTTCGTGTGTTTAGTGAAGCTGATATGGTCAATATCACGATTGAAGATAATGGCTCTGGAATTGAAGAAGACACGAAAGCAAAAATATTTGAACCTAAATTCACAACCAAATCTAGCGGAATGGGATTAGGTTTAGCAATGGTCAAAAACATTGTGGAAACTTACAATGGAAGTATTACCTTTACATCACAACTAGGAAAAGGGACTGTTTTCAAAGTAACTTTTCCTGCGCACCAAATTCCTGCGAACGCAGGAATCTTATAGCAAGCATGCAACAATTATAGTTATTGCCAAAGATTTTGCAAAGAAGGTTTACAGAACATAACCGAGAAATTTCCACAATAGTGGAATAAATTAAAAATAAGATTCCCTTTTTCAAGGGAATAAAAAACAACGTTTTTTTATGAACTACGAAAACATACAATCAGCACATTCAAACGGTATTACAACCATTACTATTAACAGACCAAAAAAGTTAAATGCCCTAAATAAAGGTACTATTCAAGAATTACACGATGCTTTTGATGAGGCGAATAAAGACAAGGCGACTAAAGTCATCATCATCACCGGAAGTGGCGAAAAAGCCTTTGTTGCAGGAGCTGATATTAGCGAATTTGCCGACTTTGATGTTAAGGAAGGCGCAAAATTGTCGGCCCAAGGACAAGACTTGTTATTTAATTTTGTAGAAAACCTAAACACACCAGTTATTGCGGCCGTTAACGGTTTTGCTCTTGGTGGTGGACTGGAATTAGCTATGGCCTGTCATTTTAGAGTCGCGAGTAGCAACGCCAAAATGGGCTTGCCAGAAACGTCACTTGGCGTAATTCCTGGTTATGGTGGCACACAACGTTTACCACAATTAGTCGGTAAAGGTAGAGCCATGGAAATGGTTATGACTGCGGGAATGATTGATGCCGAGCAAGCCTTAAATTACGGTTTGGTTAATCATGTTGTGGAACAAGGTGAATTATTGCCACTAGCGGAAAAAATCGCTAGTAAGATTATGCGAAATTCATCCGTTGCTATTGGTAAAGCCATAAAAGCGATTAACGCTAATTATAAAGATGGAAAAGATGGCTACAAAGTAGAAATCAAGCAATTTGGAAAGTGCTTTGGTACTGAAGATTTTGTTGAGGGTACGACTGCTTTTTTGGAGAAGCGTAAGGCTGAGTTTCCTGGGGAGTGATTTCAAATAGGTATTGAATTATTTAAGAGTAATAACAATCAATGAATACAAATGAATTTTCAAAAAATTTCTATCATAATTCTTTCCGTAGTAATTATTGGATTAGCAATTGGATATTACAACCTGAATGAAACCAACAAGAACTTAATGGAAAGCAAAAATTTCAAGTATGATTGGAGTCCAGGTCAAGAAATTTTATTTACTTTTTGGAAGAGTAACAGTAAATTATCAGACCAATATATTGATAGAAATTTTGACAACAATTTTGAATTATTTAACACCTATGATATTTTTGAAAACCTTCATCAAACAGGCTATGATTCTAATGAAAATGGTGTTTATGAAAAATTTGCAATTTTTGATCCTTCTGGTGAAAAGGTTGGAAATAACATCGACTCTAATGAAGATGGAGTGATTGACGAATTTTCGTTGGTTTTAGATAGTCAAAATGAATTGAAATTTGTAGACTCTGATCATGATGGACGTTTCGAAAAGGTTATTTTCTTTAATAAGAAAAACAATAATACATTTGAAATGTTGACTGAAAAATTACTGAAAAATAATACTATGCTGAAATCTGAATAAATTAATCGGCTATATTCTACCTACAAAATTTGTGAATAATCAACCAAATTAAAGCTACAACCTATAGCAACACCCAAACCCATTCTACCCTAACTTAAGGAATGGATGCCCAATGCAGGGTAAATTGTTTTTCTAAATACGAGAAATCATCTCGCCATTACCGCATTTGTACTTTATTTTGTGTTTTTTGGATACGATGTGATAAGGAATGATCAAATGCACATATAAAACATTTTTTTATTTAAAAGCTTACTTCAATAAAGAATTGCAATTATTTATTATATCTTTGATAGTATCAAATGATACTATAAATATTGAAACCACCTTACGAAATAACACCAAAGATATTACGATTAATCACTTCCATTTCCGAAAAAATCGGAGAAGTCAATGCTAATTTTTTAAACAGACCTTCGCCACAATTAAGAAAGCAAAACAGAATTAAAACCATCCATTCTTCTTTAAAAATTGAAGGAAATACATTAACCGAAGAACAAATCACGGCACTTTTAGAACATAAGAGGATTATCGGTCCAAAGAAAGATATTACTGAAGTTTTAAACGCCATAGCCATTTATGAAAATTTAGAAAAATACAACCCAAATAGTGAAATGTCATTTCTAAAAGCCCATCTAAAATTAATGGATGGCTTAATCGAAAACGCAGGAGAATACAGGCAACAAGGGGTTGGAATTGTAAAAGGTGCAAAAGTAGAACAAATGGCACCACCTTTTAATAATGTGCCTTACTTAATGAAAGACCTGTTTGAGTATTTAAGTAAAGAAGATGAAATTATTCTAATAAAAAGTTGTGTTTTTCATTACGAAATGGAATTTATTCATCCGTTTATAGATGGAAATGGTAGAATGGGCAGATTATGGCAAACCCTAATTTTAATGGAGAAATATCCCGTTTTCGAATTTCTGCCTTTTGAAACTTTAATCAGCAATGACCAGGAAAAATATTATAAAGCACTATCCGAAAGTGATAAATACGGACAATCCACTAAGTTCATAGAATACATGCTCAATGTTATCGATATGTCGCTAAATGAACTTTTAGGTTTCAAAAACAGGACCCTTAATGAAAAAGATAGATTGGACTATTTTGTTGCTATGAACACGTCCGAATTCAGTAGAAAAGATTATATGGCTATTTTCAAAGATATATCCTCTGCAACAGCAAGTAGGGATTTAAAGAAAGGCGTGGAATTAAATCTATTTGAGAAATTTGGAAAAAAAAACAAAACAATTTATCGTTTAAAACAGAACAATTGAATTAGTTAAAACTACAACCTATAGCAACACCCAAAACCATTCCATCATAACTTTATGGCATGGATTCCAAATCGAAAATTAAGGGTCGTGGTGCCCAAAAAAACATCCACAATCGTTTTTTTGAATTGTCTTACGAAATGCGAGACGATTTCCTTGAGTTCTGCCATAAAAAAGGGGAACTCGCCGACAAAAACAAAACACAATATCTTAATGTGTTTCCTAAAACTATAGTCAATAAAGTGACAAGTCCAGATGTTGGTATGGCCTATTCCATGAATATGTACCAAGGTTGTGAACATGGTTGTATTTATTGCTATGCTCGCAATAGCCACGAATTTTGGGGTTATGGCGCAGGATTGGATTTTGAGCGAAAGATTTTAGTAAAAAAAGAGGCACCAAAACTCTTAGAAAAACACCTTAAAAAGAAAAGTTGGAAAGCGCATCCCATAGTGATGTCTGGAAACACGGATTGTTACCAACCAGCCGAAAAGAAATTTGAGATTACCAGGCAATGCTTGAAAATCTTTTTAAAGTACAAACATCCTGTTGGCATTATTACTAAAAACGCTTTAATATTAAGGGATTTAGACCTTTTAAAAACCTTGGCGGAAGATAATTTAATTTCCGTTAATGTGTCCATTACCTCATTGTCGGAAGACACGAGGCGAATCTTAGAACCGAGAACGGCAACTATAAAAAGAAGACTTGAAGTAGTAAGAGAGTTGGGTGCTAATGGTATTCCTGTAAATGTAATGATGGCACCAATAATTCCATCCATTAATAGTCATGAGATTTTACCTATGGCCAAAGCCGTTTCTGAAGCTGGAGCATTGAGTATTGCGCATACCATCGTAAGATTAAATGGCACAATTGGAGAAATTTTTACGGATTGGATTAAAAAAACAATGCCAGACAAAGCCGATAAAGTTTTGCACCAAATTGAAAATTGCCATGGTGGTACGCTCAATGAAAGTAGATATGGTGTTAGAATGCGAGGCGAAGGGCAAATTGCACAACAAATCAATGATTTGGTAAAATTAGCTAGGTTAAAATATTTTAAAAATAAAGCTATGCCCAAATTAAATACAAGTCTTCATGAAACCTATAAAAATGGCCAAATGAAATTGTTTTAAATGACACTGTTTTAAACAAAAAAAAGTGGGCTGTCTACTGCCCACTTTTCTACTAAATAAATAAACTAATAAATATATAAATAAACAACAATTTATATTCTGAAATCATTAACAAACACGCGGTTGTTAGACCTAATAATGGTTGTGTAATTACCTTTAAGTGTTTGATCTAGTTTGTACACACGGCTTAAAGTACTGTCTCCTTTTACGGTTTCAGTATGGATCATTTCGCCTTCATAATAAAGTTCTACATCCATTTTGTCGGTATCAAAAGCCAATTTTGATATTAAAACCTTACCCTTTTCATTTCTTACTACAGGCTTATAGATGGTTTTTTTATTCTTATTGATATAAGAAACAGCAAAATCTTTTACCTCAATGGTATTGATTTCAATTTCAAAACCTTTTGATACTTCTACAGTATATTTTCCATTTTTTAATTGTGTGAAATCAAAAAGCGTTGTAAGGTTTCCGTTATAGTTAATTTCTCCGCTGTAGATAACTATACCAGACGCATCCGTTACCGAAATTTGACTTCCTTTCTTTACGTAGTTAAAAGTTGGTGTATCTTCTAAAACTTCGTTGGCGTAGCTTGTATATGTTCCGAACATTACAGCTAATACTAAAATATTTCTAAATAAATTTTTCATAATAATCTGTTTAAGTGATTACTGGTACAAAGATATGGCGCATTACAAGTATAGAAAACAAGGATTTTGGCACATTTATATGCAAAATTAACCACATGTGAACATGAAAGACAGCATTGGGTTAATATAGAATATATTAGTGGTAATCTGCTGTAGGTTTTGTATTTCTATCGAAATTTTAACGATGAATATAAGCTCTTGAATGAATCAGAAATTGAGTAACTAATTGTAAAATATCAATAACTTAGTGAGAATATCCTATTGCTCATTGTTTGCTTTCGGAATAAATAAAAGTTTTTAAACTTGAATTATTAATCATACAACTCAAGCGCATGAAGAAAAATTATTTGCTCCCAATAGTATTGTTACTTGCAATGCAGTCATTTAGTCAAACACTTTCAGAAAGAATGACCATAGACAAACCAAAGTATTCGGCAAATTCTGAAATGAAAGTTATTTATAAAGAAAGTGTAAGGGCATATCAAGCCAATAACAAAGCGGCAATTTTTGTTAATGAACATTTTATCAAAAATGAATCTGCCCTAAAAACAATTAATGAGGATAACATAAAAAACGTAGAAATTGAAAAAGGGACTTTTCAAATAAATGGAAAAAAATATCAAGGGAAAGTCTTGATTGAAACAGAATCTGGTTACGATCCTAAATTTATTTCGTTGAAAGCGTTTTTAGAAAAACACTTAAACTTGGATGCAAATCCTGTTATATTTCAAATAGACGAAAATATTATTAATGAAGATTATAATGACTATGTGGTGGACGAAAAGTATATCTTAAAAGTTATAGTTCAGAAGATAAAAACGTCTGATAAGGCTACTGATATTAATCACATTAAACTGATTACTCGAACCGCAGAAAATATAAAGAAGGCCAATCAAATCATAATTGGAGGAACTGATTTTTAAAAGTAATTTTAAAATGAAACAAAAAAAGTGGGCCATCAACGACCCACTTTTATTTACAATCTATTTCTCTTTCATTTATAGATAAAAGTTTTTAATAAATACGCGACCGTCAGATTTAACAATGGCAGTATAGTCTCCTTTAATGTCCTCATCCAGTCTGAATACGCGGTTTATAACCTCGCTGCCGTTAACTGTTTCTGAGTATATCAATTCGTTTTCAAAATAGAGCTCAATTTGCATTTCTGGATCAGTTAAGGCTAATTTTGAAATGATAACTCTGCTATCTTCAACCCTAAATACAGGCTTAAAAACCGTTTCGCTTTTGTGAATTATAAAATTAACGCTATTATTTTTCACTTCTACCGTACTCACTTCAATTTCAAAATCCTTATCAATTTCAATCCTATATATGCCATCTTTTAATTGTGAAAAATCGTATAGATTTTTAATGTTCCCATCAAAATTTATAGAGCCTCTAAAAATAATTGCTCCAGCAGCATTAGTGACAGAAATTGAGTTTCCTTTTTTTACATTCTTAAAAGTCGGTAGAACTTCTAATTTTGCATTTGCGAAGCTTGTGTATGTTCCTAACATCACAGCTAATATTAAAATGTTTTTAAATAATCTTTTCATAATGTTTCATTTTTTAGATTAAACCGACAATAAAAATTGGTCTTTAAATTTGATTTGGTTTAATTAATATAATGACCTCAATTTTTAATAATCAGTTTAAATGATTCAACACTTCAAAGGTATTGTGACTTTAGCTTTATAAAAACATCGATTTTGGCGCATTTATATACATATTTAACCATATGACTGTTAAAATTATCATAATGGGTTAATATGGTATATATTATTGATAATTGTACATAGGTTTTTATTCTAAATACAATTAACTTTGCATTTATTAAACTTATTAATGAAAGCAAGAAAACCTACTTTAGAAAAAATTAGCCCACAATTTGGTAGCTCCATAAAAGTTAATAAGCACGAAGCTTATATTGGCGAGAATAAACCGTTTTGGCATTTCCACCCAGAAATAGAATTGGTATATGTTAATAAAGGTCAAGGAAAACGTCATATTGGCAATCATTTATCTTACTTTAATAATAGCCAGTTATTGCTTATTGGGCCCAACCTGCCTCATAATGGCTTTACAGATCGACTTACCATTAATGGAAGCGAGACCTTAGTACAATTTAAACCCGAATTTTTAGGAAATCATTTTTTTGATATTCCAGAAATGGGAAAAATCAACCAATTATTCGAACGTTCTAAAAAGGGGATTCTTTTTGGTGTAAAAACAAAGAAAAAATTAGGTCCCAAAATCGAAAAGTTAAACGAAAAGGAAGGTTTCAAAAAAATATTGATTTTACTAGAAGTGTTACATGGTTTGGCAAAAGCTGAAGACTATACCTTATTGAATGCTGATGGTTTTGCCTTTGAAACCGAACCACAAGATAGTGCGAAGATCGATATTGTTTTTAAACATGTGAACCAAAATTTTAAAGAACATATTAGTTTAGATGAAATTGCAGACAAGGTCAGTATGACAGTTCCAGCATTTTGTCGTTATTTCAAAAAAGTAACAGGAAAAACATTTACAAAGCTGGTTAACGAATATCGTGTGGTACATGCTACTAAATTACTCTCTGAAAGTCAAATGAGCATTGCGGATGTAAGTTTTGAGTGTGGCTTTAATAATTTTTCGCACTTTAATAAATTGTTTAAGGAATTTACAGGCAAAAGTGCTTCTAAATATAGAGGAGAGCTGAAAATGATGGTTCAATAATTAAATTTTGATACTGATGGAAGATAAAATAGAAATCACAATTGCCTATTACACTAAAAAAGGTCAAGAGATATTGAACACCGTAAATTCTCGAAATGATCTAACTGCAGATGAACTGATTCATTATGGAGAGGAAATGGCGATCATTGAGTATAAATTGACTGCTCTTGAAGTGGCCAATGAAAACTAGACTATTTTTCCCCTTCCCATTCAGCATAGAACTGTTTTAAAAAACCTTCCATATATTTATGCCTATCTGAGGCGATTCGCCTCCCTGTTTTGGTATTCATTTGGTCTTTAAGAAGCAATAATTTTTCGTAGAAATGATTAATCGTTGGTGCGTTGGATGTTTTGTATTCAGACTTTGTCATGTTGAGGTTAGGCTTAATTTCAGGATTATAGAGTGGTCTATCCTTGAAACCTCCATAATTAAAACAACGTGCAATGCCAATGGCTCCAATGGCATCCAAGCGATCTGCATCTTGAACGACTTCCATTTCCTTTGAAGTAAATGAGGTGTCTAAATCGAACGAGTTTTTAAAGGACATATATTCGATAATCTGAGTAACGTGTTCAATTATTTTACTGTCAACATCGTTATTTAGAAGAAATGTTTGTGCTTTTTTGGGCCCAATGGTTTCATCTCCATCATGAAATTTTGAATCCGCTATATCGTGTAAAAGTGCTGCCAATGAGACTACTAATACATCTACAGGTTCGGTTTTCGCAATGAGAAGTGCATTTTTATAAACACGCTCGGTATGAAACCAATCATGTCCACCTTCTGCATCAATTAATTCTTGTTTTACAAAAGTAATTGTAGATATGATAAGTTTACTTTTATGACGCATAAGACTATGTTAGGCAGGATCCACCCATTTAAATTGGAAGGAATTTTCTGGTATTTTCATACGCTCAGATAAACGGTACATTCTTGGTGGTAATGTCATTAAATAGTCTCTTGCTTTTTCAGCTTCTTCATTTAAACCCGTCATATTGCCTATATCCCAACGGTCAATCAACTTTTGCAGAATATCTACATAATCGTTTGAGGTATAAACACCAATCCGTTGTGCAGTATTCGAAAACTCTTCGAACGCAGCGCCAATGCTCTCGCCAGATTCTCTTAGGAAATGTGCTGGCATGGCAATTTTTCGTTTCATCATATCGTGAAAAGCCATCATCATTTGGTTGGGATCTACGGCAAAGATACGCTCAACAAACTCGGAATAGGCATGATGATGACGCATTTCGTCTCCAGAAATGATTCTACACATTTTAGCCAATCGTTTATTGCCTTTTTCTTTGGCGATTTTAGCTACGCGATTATGCGACACATACGTTGCCAGCTCTTGAAAGCTTGTGTAAACAAAGTTTTTATAAGGATCTCTGCCAGTACCAATATCAAAGCCATCGTTAATAAGGTATTGTGTGGTTTTTTCAATTTCACGCATATTTACACGGCCAGATAAGTATAAGTATTTATTCAATACATCACCATGTCTGTTTTCTTCGCCTGTCCAATGTCTTAGCCAAGTGGACCAACCATTGCGTTCTACTTGGTCTACACCTTCTACGTCCATGAGCCATGATTCATAACTTGGTAGTGCTTCTTCGGTAATCATGTCTCCAACTAACACCACCCAAAAATCATACGACATTTCTTTACTTAACTCCCTAATTTCTCTGACTTCTTCATAAAATGACTCTTTTGTGGAATCTGGTAAGAAATCAGTAGGTTGCCAGATTTGTTCAACAGGAATTAAATATTTTTCAATAAGGGATTGTACATCCTTTTCCAGATGCTGCATCACTTCCAATCTTACATTTTTCAACGACATATTTGATGGTTATTTAAGGGTTATTTCTCAATGCCTTCAACAATAGTTTGTTCTACTTGCTGAATTAATTCGGACTTATCTGTAAAGTTAATAATTTCTAAGGGCTTATGTACAGTAAATTTCATATGATTTCCAATTCCCATTGGGAATTTTCCGTACCTCAACATTTTCCAAGAGTTATTGACTGTTATCGGAACCATGAGAGCTGATGGTACTTTTTTGATTAACATTTCCAGACCTTTGGTTTTAAAAGGTTTTGGTGCTCCGTCTTTACTACGTGTGCCTTCGGGAAAAATTACTGCTGCTCTTTTTGTTTTTTCAATATAGTCGCCAAACTTCATCATGGCAACCATTGATTGTCTTGGGTTCTTCCGATCTATTAGAACCGATCCACCATGACGTAAATTATAGGACACGCTTGGGATGCCTTTTCCCAACTCTTTTTTAGACACAAATTTGACATGATGTTTGCGCAAGTACCACATAATTGGTGATATGTCATACATACTTTGATGGTTGGAGACTATAATTAAAGGTTTGTCAGTTGGTAAGTTGTAAGGATTATTAAAAGAAATCCTTGTTCCCAAAACATTAAGACAGCGCATTATAAAGAACTGAAGCCAATCTACGGTAACCTTAAGTGCCTTGTAACCAAAGAGATTGTTCGCCAACCACTGTAGAGGATGAAAAATAACCAAGGTCGAAAGAAAGCAAACCGCATATAGAGCAGTTAATGGATATGCTAATAGTTTTCTCATTTAGCAAATTTAAATCAATGGATTCTATGCACAAAAAAACCACGATTTTTTTCGTGGTTTTTTTACTTCCGTCTTCCGACTTAAAAGGTTTTTAATACCAATCTGCCTAAGTTTCCTTTTTCTTCTGGAAAGAATGCTAGGAAGAAGGGCTTTTTTTAACTAGCAATGCTCATTATAAGCATCCATAAGGTTTTCTGAGATTAACTCTGCAGGTCTGCCTTCAATGTGGTGACGCTCTAGCATATGCACTAATTCCCCATCTTTAAATAATGCCATACAAGGCGAACTTGGAGGAAATGGAATCATATATTCTCGTGCCTTATTTGTAGCCTCTTTATCTACACCTGCAAAAACGGTTACTAGATGGTCTGGTCGTTTTGCATTTTGTAAACTGGTTCTAGCGCCTGGTCTGGCGTTGGCAGCTGCACAACCACAAACCGAATTAACAACCACAAGTGTGGTGCCTTCTTTTGCAATCGCCTTATCTACAGCTTCTGATGTATGTAATTCTTCAAAACCGACGTTGGTTAAATCCTCACGCATTGGTTTTACTAATTCTGCTGGGTACATATTCTAATATTTTAATTAATCTTAAATTTCTTCCGATAACTATCGGAATGCAAAGATAAGGAAAATAAGTCGGCAGTCTTTAGTCTTCAGTAAGCAGTTTGAATCGTGGTATTTTTGTTTTCAATAACTAAAACACGTAAAAAAAGGAAGTTACCTGCTAAAAGTAAGTAAAAACCCATCTGCTGCAACGCCTTCGTCTAATACTAATTGGGTATTGGTTAAAACGCTTATGTCATAGCTAAATGAATTTACAACCACTTTAGCATCTTCACCTGTAGTTGTGAGGATCTGATAATCATAAGTTCCTGAAGAAAAACCATCATATATAACATCAGCGTTATTGGTGTTGGTAATCGTTAACTCTAAATTGTCTTGGTTAAAGTTCCATTTTATTGTACCATTTTCAAAATCGTCATCCACACCTGCGAAACCTCCATAGACATTCACTAATGACCAAGTGCCACTGATTGTTGGTGCTGTGTTTTGTGGTGCATCGTCATCAGAGTTGCAACTGAATAAAATCAATACTGAAACTAGAATATAAAATGGCGCTTTCATATGTTGAGTAATTGGATTTTACTTATAAGATGTAATTATATGCAAAAGGTTGCACTCAAAACGTAACGAATTTCGTTTTAAACCCGCTACCAACAAATGAACTTGTCTTTATAAAATTAAAAATAGAATATGAGTTTTGCAAAATGGATTAACGGTGCATTAGGTTGGTCTTTTAGATACTAACAGCGGATCGGTGATGAGATATATGGCCAAATTACTATTCAGGCATGAGGTTAAGGTTCACACGCTGGGTATTTGTTGAAAGCGTTTCCATAAATGCAATAAGCGCATTGATTTCATCTTTAGTTAAATCCAATCTTTTTAACATTGGTGAGGTCGTAGGTATTAAAGAATCACGACCAATACCTAAATATTTCTTTTGAATTGGAGCCGGATTTCCAAGGTTATAAAATTCAACGACATCTAATAAGGAAGGAAAATGACCGTGATGCATCCAAGGGCCTGTTTTCGAAACTTCCCTTAATGTTGGTGTTTTAAACTTGCCCAAATCTTCCTTGTTTTTAGTGTGGTAATAACGTCCAAAATCTTCATCTTTTGTTCCGAAAAGTGCTTGCCCATCATTATGAAATTGATTATCGCTAAAATACGGCGTGTTATGGCAATTGATACAACGTGCTTTGGTTCTAAATAGATGCATTCCTAAGACTTCTTGATCTGTAAAAGCATCTTTTTTGCCTTTTATAAAACGATCGAATTTACTTGTTCTACTCACTAAGGAACGCTCAAAAGTTGCAATTGATTTTAGAATACGGTCTAGGTTTATTTCGGTATCGCCAAAAGCATCTTCAAATAATGGCAAGTAACCTTCAACAGCTGCAATTCTCTCCACCGCAACGTTGTTTTCTGTATTCATCTCTTTTGGGTCTGAAATGGGAAATGAGGCTTGATGCTCCAAACTCTCAGCACGTCCATCCCAAAAAAGCGTGTGGGCAAAAGCCACATTTTTAATCGTCATGGAATTGCGCTTATTGTTTTGCCGGTCATGTCCAAGAGATCTTGTAATGTTGTCTGTCCAGGCTAACTCCGGGTTATGACAACTCGCACAGGCAATTTGTCCCGTTTCAGACAATCTTGCATCAAAGAATAGCATCTTTCCCAAAAGCTTCTTTTCTGCAGAATATGGATTGTCCTTTGGATGTTCAACCTCTCCTAATAGGCCAATATCCTTAAATGTAGTTTTATCAATTAAAGAGTCTAGATGAGGTTCCGGCCATTTGCTGGCATCGGGTTGCGAGTAAATATCGCGCAAGTAACTGACATTTTCTAATTGATTATTTTCGTTTTTACAGCTCAGAAAAAAGAAGGCTAAACAAATGGATAAAATAATATGTTTCATATTTTAAAGGTCTATTGGTATATTACAACCATCAGTTAAAGGAGCTGGTTCTGTGTATGAGTTATTACTATATATTCTATAGATATCCGTTCGAGTACCACCAAAAAGCTCATTATTTGTAGCATTGAATTCTAGTAGTATTTCGAAGAGTCCAGGTGAAATTTCACTATACGTTCCGTTGCCACTGATAGAAATAATATGTTGCGTGCCTGTATTACTACTGATTAAAAGGTCTTGCTCAATAACTTGTATAAAACCACCTGTTGTACTAGTACCATTTGTAGGATAGAACTCTAAAGCTTCAGGAATATTAAATCCCGGTGAATTGGCTTGGTTCGAAGATTCATTGTCAAACCAACGTCTTAAATCAAACGAATTTGTTGTTCCAGTAGTATTTGGTGAATTAAAGCCTATTCTAAAGGCATGATGGTAAACATCGTCTGCAGTATCTGGTGTTCCCATATCATCAAATAGAACGGCATTGGGATTTGTAGACTCTACGATAACGGGATAGGTAAAGGCAAAATAAGCCTGCCAAGAACAAACACCATCTTCATTAGAATCGAACCAATGTTCGCCATAGGTTCTATGAAACTGATCACTTAAATTAATAAATTGATTAGCCGTATAGACACTGTTATCTCTAATAGTCACAATTGGCTTTTTTATGGTGTAATTTGTACTTCCGTTTACGGTATAGCCCATTAGGTCATTCAATTGAAAAACTGTTCTAAATTCTAATTCGTCAAGTTGAATATCCTCTACTACAGTTAACGTATAGTCCACTTGGCTCGAATTTGTAAATGAGGGCTCACTTAGAGTATAGCCGAAATTACTCGATGTCTCACTAATCAAATCTGTAGCATTTATTTCCGAAGGTAAATATCCATCAGGAAACTCAACACTAAAATTTACAGTTTCGCCAGCACTACCAATAATCTCTTTTTGGTTAGGCGACGGAAAACGATAGGTGAAATTCAAAGCATCAAAATCTATAGTTAAGACGTCATTTTGTGCATCATTATTGGGCATACCAATAGTAATATTTGGATCGCTAGCACTTAATAATGTAAATTTCAATTCAGGATTATTAGCTATATCCCAGCGTTCCGTAAAGTTTACAAATATGGTATCCACCAGTTTCGTTGGTGTAAATGTTACGTTATTTTGAGGTTGAATAGTCACTCCACTTAATCCAGAAATTAAAGCCTCATAATTTACCGTGACGTTGCCAGATAATTCTGCAGAGGTTAACGCTACCGGAATTTTTAAGGTTTTGATATTGTCTTTTGTATATTCTGAAACAGGCTGCAAGCCTCCATTAACTTGAGGATATTGTAATACATCATTATTACTATTAACCAACATAAAGAAACGCACAAACTCTCCATTGGTATTTGAGTATGTTTTGTTCACATCATCATTAGAACAGGTCCAAATAAAACTTAACGTAATTAGTATGGTTATAATTTTAATAGCCTTCATTTTGTTCTATATTTTGATTTAATGAGATACTAAAAAATGGAATAGGTTGAATTAAAAAGTCTGAAGGATAAGCCAGATTACAAACAGTCGCTATGCAATCTTCATTTCTAATCACATCCTTTTTGTAGCGTATAATATCAAACAATAAATGATTTTCAAAGGCTAATTCGCGTCGTCTTTCTAAGAAGATTTCTTCAAGAATATTATTTGTAGTATCCAAAGTATTATTGTTGGCACGAGTTCTTAAAATGTTTAAATCGGCAAGAGCCAGGTCGAGATTATTTAAGCGTGCGTTCGCTTCCGCTCTTATTAAGTATAATTCGGAAAGTCTAATAAATGTTGTACCCGCTTGATTTTGAAATTTTTTAGTAAAATAATAGGGTTTAGGACTTATTACGCCATTCTCATTGGTGTTCAAATCTTGTACAATAAACATCTCTCCTCTAATGTCGTCTTCAGAATATAAAGCTAAAAGGTCACCAGATGCTGAGTGTTTGGCGACATTAGATGTTTGAACTATGCTATAATACTGAGTGATACTAGAACTTACAATAGTTCCGTCTCCATCTAGAGGCGCTGTGAATTCCATCACAATTTCATTAATGGGTAATACCTCCTGTTCCCACTGGGAAACATAGTCTTCAGTAGCAGTTAATGTAATGCCTGATGTATTGATAACATCGTTTGAAAAATCCCTGGCGATTTCCCAATCATTCATTTGTAGAGCAATCCTTGCATATAATGCTTTTGTAGTTTGCATATTAAAATAAGAATACGACGGACCAGATAAAAGTTGTAAATCCGTGTATAAGTCTAACGCACTATTTAAATCGTCATTGATAAGATTATAGGTTTCAGCCATAGTATTGCGTGCTGGAAAATCTTCTCCTATGGCAATGGTCGATGTATTATAAACAACACCGAGGTGAGAAGCATCCGAAGTAAAGTTATAGTTCTGGGCAAACATTAAAGACACTTGGTAGTGCGCCATAGCTCTTACACTTAGTAATTCAGCTTCAAGTTGTTGTAATTCTTCAGATGTAAAAAAGCTAAAGGTATTTAGACGCTCAAGTAATATGTTGGTTTGATTGATAATCTCGTAAGAAAGCAAATAAGAATCTAAGAATTCTAGTTCTGTTTCCGTTGATCTAAAATTATAAGCTTCAGACATTTGGTTAAATTCCATTACAATGCCATTTGTAGAATTTGGTGTATAAGCTATATTCCCACCCAAGGCATCTGCGTATAAAATATAGTTAGAGGACATTAAGCTTTCGATATCTCTATAAATACCATTATAAGCTTGTAAAACTCCCTCTTTTGTGGACAACTGCTCATTTAGTGAGACTTGTAAATCTGGCTCAACATCTAAAAAATCATTACAAGACCAAAAACCTAATGAGATAAACAAAATATATATAAATCGATTTTTCATAATTAAAAAGAGGCATTTACACCTAACGAAATAGTTCGCATTTGTGGATATACATTTCTATACTCAGCAATCCCATTTTTATTAGCTGCACTTTTATCCTTATACCATAGTTTTACGTTGGCCGCATTAACAAAAATGGATAAGGCCTTAAATGGGTTCTTTTTCGAATTGACTGGAATATCATAACTTAAATTGATAGATCTTAGGTTAATATGCGTTTCATCAAACAGGTATTTTGAAGAATTTGAAATAATACGGTTGTTGTCTGATATTAATGGTAGAGAGGCATTATCGCCTTGCTGTTGCCAAGCATCATCAAAAACATTTACACTAACGTTTCTATTAGATAAAATACGATAGTTATCTATAAGATTACGATCTATCAAAGCATCTTGGCCATAAGCAAATGCCATGATAACATTTAGATTAACACCCTTGTAACTAAAGCTGTTGCGTAAACCACCAAAAAAATCGGGTTGGGAATCGCCTATAGGTTGCCAATCACTAGAATCAAAATTTGCTGCTACATAGCTCGCATCATAAATATTTCCGTCAACATTAAAAAGCGCTCTGCCTGTTGCAGGATCAATACCTATAAAATCAAAACCCCAAATTGTAGAGGTTGAAAAGCCAACACGCTGTGCTCTTGCTCGTTCTGCCGCCGAGGTGTTAGAACCCAATCCAACTAGGCTAGTCACTTCATTTTCAATTTTTGAAATGTTAAAATTAGTATTCCATTTAAAGTCTCCCGAATTTAACCAATTGGCTTGAATAGAAAATTCAATACCTTGATTGTACATTTCGGCACCATTGATTTGAACATTATTAAAGCCAGACTCAGGAATAGCATTTCTTGATACAATGAGATCTTTAATATCATCTCTAAACACTTCTAATGTAAGTTTAAACATCTTAAAAGCATTGACGTCAATACCCAAATTAAATTTGTTATTACGTTCCCAGCCTAAGTTCGGATTTGGTGCACTTGAAGGATTGGCATAATCATTTCCATTGTAACCATCAAAATCGTCTAAATCATCATCAACGGTATAAAGCCCCAAAGCACGATAGGAGCCTATTCTAGAGTTTCCTGTTGAACCATAACTAGCGCGTAATCTTAAAAATTCGATAGGATTTTTAGAGCTCTTTGAAAAGAAGCCTTCGTTACTTATTACCCAACTTGCGCCAAGACCTCCATTAATCGCAGTATTATTATCAGACCCAAACGCAGAGCTTTGATCTACTCTAAAATTTACTAAGAAAAAATATTTCTTCTTAAAATCATAATTGAGCTGTGTAAAAATTGAACGCCCAGTATTTTCAGAGCTATCGCTTTGATAATCTTGAGATTCTGCCGTACTAATGGGTTGAGGTGTGTCTAAAATGGCAAACCCTCTGCCTCTAGCATAAGACAAATCAACCATTTCTTGCCTAGTTTCAATACCTAAAAGGGCATCGAAATAGTGTTTGGATTTGGACTTTGTATTGTAAAATAAGTTTGCACTCCAGTTCCATCGTTTTGTATTTCGCTCTCTTAGTATACGTCTGCCTAGTGTACCATCATTAAATTGACCAGAGCCATTTAGGCCAGAGAATAAATTATCTTCTTCTTTTTCGGAATAATCAAGACCAAAAAGGGTTGTGAACTTTAAGTTATCAAGAATTTGATAGTTAAGTGATAAGCTATTCAGAATTCCAAAAGTCTGAGATTCTTTTTTGTTTTGGTTAGCAACAGCGACAGGATTCCCATAGGTTTCGAAAGGTGTATAGTTTCCATCAGCATCATAAACAGAAATTGTTGGTGCTACAGCAAAGGCATAAAGCGTGTTAGGGTCGTTTTTTTCTGTTATGGATGGCGAGAAACGTAAACTTACAGAAATTTTTTCTCTTTTATAATCTAAGGCTAAGGTTGTATTCAATTTGGTATAACTGTTGTTGACTTGCGCTTCATTATTTTTTTGATAAGTACCATTCGCGCGATAACTCCAATTTTTGGTCCCACCAGAAGCACCCATAGTGTATCGATTAAAAGTACCTGCTTTATTAAGTAATGAAAACCAATCTGTATCTATACCATTCCATGGCATAACAGCGTTAAGATTTCCACTATTAGTATTATAGAGGTTAAAAACGGTTTGATACTGTTCGCCACTAAGGAACTTAAACTGGTTAACAGGTGAGCTAATACCAGATTGTAATTGTGCGTTAAAACGCAATTTTCCTTTACGCCCAGATTTTGTCGTAATGATAATGACACCATTTGCAGCATCTGCTCCATATAAACCTACAGCAGCAGCATCTTTAAGTACATCAAAACTCTCAATGTCTTGTACGCCAATTTTTGCTAAGGGATTTAGAATATTTTCTGAAATATTCCCAGTACCAGCATCAAAAAAATTACTTCCATCAATACCAACTTCTTCTGCTAGAATAATACCATCGACAATAATTAAAGGTTGTGTTGAGGTGCCCACAACATTCGCTCCAAGAGGTGTTAATGACCCTTGGCCTCGAATATTGATTTTAGTTTCCTCACCGAGTCTATTGTTCGTTTCAATATATACACCAGCTAATTGCCCTTCTAATAGTTCATCAAAAGTAATAACGGGTTGCTCGGCAACAATATCTTTTGTTTTTACCCTCGCAATACTTCCAACTACCTCCTGTTTCAATTTCTTTGTCCCATAGGAAGATGTAATAACCACTTCATCTAAAGCCTCAGAATCTTCGGTTAGTAAAATTTCGAAAAACGATTTATTACCTACCAAAATCCTCTGTGTTTCAAATCCCAAATAAGAGACGACTAACACGATGGATTCTATCGCAGTATTAGCTTGTATTGTATAAGCAAACTTACCTTCTAGATCTGTACTCGCACCTTTGGATGTTCCTTCAATGATTACAGTAGCGCCTGGTAAGGTCTGACCAGTAGTTTGATCTTTTACGATACCAGAAATGTCTCTTCTATTTTGGGACAAACCACAAAAAAAAGTGAGGCTAAAAACTATTATTAACGTGATTTTAGTCATATAAAAAACCCATCGTTATACATCTATAACGATGGTTTATAGTTTTAATAATTAATCAACAATAATTTTCTTTGTAATTTTGGAATTGTTCGCATTTAACTGTAGTAAATACATGCCAGATGGAAGTTGATAATTAATAGTATTATTAATTAATTCACCTTTTAAAATAGTACGTCCGTTGATGTCTGATATTAGGTAATCTACGGAATCTGTAAAATTACCTTCCACCGTAATTGAGTTTACAGAAGGATTTGGATAGATTTTTAAATCGCTGAATGTCACTCTATCAATACTTAGTGTTGTCGGATCCAATCGATATAATTCATTTCCAGTAATTTCATCATCCGCTTCAAAATATAAAAATCCATTCAAAACAGTGATTTCGTCAATATCAATAATAGTGTCGTCTAATCTCACAGAAGTAGTACCATCAGTTCTAAATAGATATTGGCTAGTGTTATCTGAAATTTCTCCTGCATAATATAAAAAATCACCTAATGGCGCAAAATCAGAAGGGTCGTGATTGTTTCCACCTGTCTCAATACTGCCAGTGATATTGCTGATGTTAGTTACAGTATCTAAAACGGGATCATACGACCATAATTGATCATTAGAGCCATCGTCTCCTTCAAAAAACAGTTTATCATTCCAAGCGTAAAGATTATTGACACCTCCAATTCCTGCTATATCAGCTGCAACTACGGCAATTGTGCCTGCATCGGTTCCGTCAGTTTTCCATAATACACCTAAGGCTTCAAAATAGAGATCCGTTCCTAAAATAGTAAAATTACTAATACCAGAATTCCCATCGTCACCTGTAATATCCTTAATTAATGTAAAACCATCTGTCGCAGGATCGTAAGCATATAGTTCTCTTCCAATAGTTGGTTCGTCTGTAGTTTCACCCATATAACAGAAAATTTTACTTTGATAACCAATCATTACTGCTCCGACAAGGCTTTCAGGTCCAGAGCCTCCAACTAAAGTCGCAGTAGTGCCATTAAATTCATTAAGGCTATTACCTGTTGTAGTGTCAACAAAATAAACTAAACCATCTAAAGGTGTAGGATTGAAAACAAATCCATCACCTGTTGCGGTTGTACCAGCAGTAGTGCCGTCCGAAGAGAATAAAACATTACCACCTCCAGAATTTGCTGAGAAATACATTGTGTCATTGTATTCAAAAAAGTTTCCAGGACTAGAACTATCATCTCCAGTTCTTAAATCAATCACAAGCGAAGTTCCTGCAGTAGTGCCATCAGTGGTCCAAAGTTCTCTGCCTAAATCAGCACTTCCAGGCGAATTAACTCCACTGCTGTCATCGGCACCAAAAAAAAGAGCACCGTTAAAAACAAATAAATTGTTAGGTGAACTATTACCTTCACCGTCGTTTATATCTAAAACTTGTTCTATTTGCGCAAAACCTGCAAGACTAATAAGAGTTGTAAATAGTAAAAAATTGTAATTTTTTTTCATAAAAAATGTTTTTAGGAGTTAATTTATCGCGGAAAAGTTCGAAAAAGACTTGGTTAGAGAGTAAATGTACTCAATTTTAAATTTACCTACTAATGCATTGAGTTAAAACGGAGGTTATATATTGCCAATTCATATTTACAAATTTAATTATTTTATCTGTTTCGTGAATATGGGAATCTAGAATTTTTTTTGGTTTAAAAACAAAATGGCGTCAGAAGTTCATAGTATATTTACAGCTTTATAAAAATAAAAATAAAAATAGAACATGAGTTTTGCAAAATGGATAGGAGGTGCTTTGGGTTGGTCTTTTGGTGGTCCAATAGGTGCTATTATAGGTTTGGCTATCGGTAGTTTTGTCGATAATTTAACAGGTGACGGAACACCGTTGTTAGGTGAACGACAAGCAGGACGACGACAAGATCCTTATCGTCAAAGAAGAACACAGCGACCAAAAACACAGTCTGGTGACTTTGAAGTCAGCTTATTGATTTTAGCTTCAATAGTTATAAAAGCCGATGGCAAACAAGATCAACGCGAATTGGATTTTGTACGTCAGCAATTTGCTAATATGTATGGAAAGGATAGAGCCAATAAGGCTTTTGAGTTGTTTAAGCGTATTAGCAAACAGGATATTTCTACACGTCAGGTTTGTTTGCAGATTAAGCAGATGATGGATCATGCATCACGATTACAATTGTTGCATTTTTTATTCGGAATTGCCAAAGCAGATGGTTTAGTTACTGAAGATGAACTACGACAGATATACACAATCACAGGTTATTTAGGCATTAGCAATAGGGATTACCAAAGCATAAAAGCAATGTTCTACAATAGTAGTGATAATGCCTATAAAATCCTTGAAATCAGTAAATCAGTTTCTGATGATGAGGTCAAAAAAGCATATAGAACAATGGCCAAGAAATACCATCCAGACCGCGTTGGACATTTAGGCAAAGAACACCAAGAAGGTGCTGAAGCTAAGTTTAGACAAGTGCAAGAAGCTTATGAGCATATTCAGAAGGAGCGTGGGTTTAAGTAATGTTTGCAGTCTAAGTTTAAAGTGAAGATCTCAAAATCAAAAATCGTAATTCAAAAATCGTAATTCGTAAATCGGTTCATCCTCTAAACAAAAAGAAATCATCCTTCATGTCTTCAATTTGTGCATCTTCATTGGTAATGATATAGTCGATAGCCTTTGATGTAAATTCATCGCCTTTTTTGGTTAAGGAAACCACTTTGTTTTCAATATGGATCAAATTGTTTTTCTGGGCTAAATCGAGAACAGTTTTAGAACGTACTTTTTGCCAATTGATATGCTCGTTAAGATGGTTGACATGGCGTTCTTCAATTTCATCATGGTTTTTTAAGTGCAGTAAAAAGGTAAGTAAGGAGACTTCGGTTCGCTGTTGCTTTTCTCGGTACATTACCGCAATAATTCCTTTTGATGGTGCAAACAAATAGACTAACAAAAACACCAATCCAAGAACTGTTGTGATCGAGCCAGCAATGGAAGCATCTAACCAATGTGCCATCCAATACCCTAAAATGGCGCTAAAAATACCGAAACCTATAGCAAGTGTCAACATTTTCTTTAAATCAGTGGTCAGTAAATAGGCAGTTGCGGCAGGTGCAATCATTAAGGCAACAACCAAAATTGCGCCAACGGCATCAAAAGCACCAACTGTAGTTACGGAAGACACTGACATTAAACCATAATGAATAATGGCCGGCGAGAATCCTAAGGAAGCGGCCAAGCCTTTATCAAAAGTGCTTACTTTTAATTCTTTAAAAAATAGAATCAAAAGTGTAATGGTAATTAAAAGAATAGTACCAACAACCCAAAGTGATTTTGGGCCAACATCTGTTCCTGCGATTAGTAATCGGTCAAAAGGAGCAAATGCCAATTCGCCTAACAAAACCGCATCAACATCTAAATGGACATCATTGGCATTTTTAGCAATTAGAATCACGCCAATACTAAACAATGCAGGAAATACCAATCCAATGGCAGTATCTTCTTTTACGAGTCCTGTTTTTTGAATGTATTCAACCAGTACAACAGTAATTATGCCTGTGAAAGCTGCCAAAAGAATCAATAAAGGGGAATTTAAATCTTGAGTGATAAAAAAGCCAACAACAATGCCTGGTAAAATAGAATGACTAATCGCATCACTTATCATTGCCATTTTCCTCAGCACCAAAAAAGTCCCAGGAATAGCACATGCAACGGCGACCACACTTGCTATGAGTTGTATTTCTATCTGCGCGCTACTCATCTTCTGTGGATTGTTTGGTGTACAAATTGGCAGCAGTTTCAAAGCCTGTTTTTGTTAAACTCCACATATTGCCATGGAGTTCTACATAGTCTTTATCTACTAATTTTTGAAGCGTAGTTTTGGTATAACCTTGAAAATTATTTAAAAGTTTAATGGCGTGAGGATGTGAAATATCTTCATGTGTTTCTGCTATATGATGCATAAAAGTCAGCGTTTTATGCAATTGTAGATCACGACGATTTTTAATAAATCGAACTTGTTTGAACAACAACCCACGACTTGGAGAAAATAGAAATGAAATTACGACAAAAACCGCAGCCACTAAAACAATAACAGGACCAGTAGATAAATTATTTTGACTTGCACTAATCGCTGTGCCAAAAACACCAGAGAATGCGCCGAAAATAGCAGCTAGCAAAACCATAACAGATAGGCTGTTTGTCCATTGTCTTGCAGCAGCAGCAGGCGCTAAAAGCATAGCACTCATTAATACTACACCAACGGTTTGTAAACCTAAAACGATAGCTAAAACGATAAAACTTGTGATAAGAATATCAATGAATTTAGTGTTGAAACCCAGTGTTTTGGTGTAATCGGCATCAAATAGAAGGATTTTGAATTCTTTCCAGAAGGTAAGCATAACGAGTAAACAAATTCCTGTCACAATGGCCATTAACCAAACATCACTTTCTACTAAAGTTGCTGCTTGCCCGAAGAGATACTTGTCCAAACCCGCTTGGTTGGCATTCGGTTGTTTTTGAATAAAAGTCAATAATAACATTCCAAATCCAAAAAATAAGGAAAGAATTAAGCCTAAAGCCGTATCGGATTTTAGATGGGTTTTAGTAACGATTCCTCTTATCCAAAACGTACCTATTAAACCGCTTACCATTGCGCCAATTAACAGTGTATTACTGTCTTTTGCTCCTGTAATTAAGAATGCGATGGCAATGCCTGGTAATGCGGCATGGGAAATGGCATCGCCTAATAAACTCTGTTTTCTGAGTACAGCGAAACTGCCCAGCATTCCTGTAACTGCACCGAGAATTGCCGTGCCAAGAGTGATGGTTCTTAAGGTGTAGTCTGTGAAGACTAGTTTTATGTATTCTGTTATATCCATAATTCCTGCGTAAGAAGGAATCTCCTACTCATTTTGTACTAATATTATTTTTTTAAATCTGTTCATTTGACAGTTTTATCAGCAGCAGTAAGCATTGCAAATTACTCACTGAACACTGCCAACTTATTTACTCCTGAATGCTAACTTTATAATTAATACCATAGGTCTTGGTTAAGTTATCATCATTAAAGATATCCTTCACTGGCCCTGTGGCGATTTTTTTTACGTTTAAAAAGGTAACCCAATCAAAATATTCTGGTACGGTTTGCAAATCGTGATGTACTACAATGACTGTTTTCCCCGCTTTTCTTAATTCTTTTAATATATTGATAATGGCAATTTCAGTCGTGGCATCTACACCTTGAAAAGGTTCGTCCATAAAGTAGATGGACGCGTTTTGTACTAACGCTCTTGCTAAAAATATACGTTGTTGTTGTCCGCCTGACAGCTGACTTATTTGTCGACTTTTAAACGCTAGCATACCTACTTTTTCTAAAGCTTCAAGCGATGCTTTTTTCTCTTTTTGACCAGGACGTTTTATCCAACCTAAACTTCCGTAAGTTCCCATCATTACCACATCTAAGGCTGTAGTAGGAAAATCCCAATCCACGCTTCCCTTTTGAGGAACATAAGCGACTAGCTGTCTTTGTTTTTCGTAAGGTTTGTCATAGATGGACACGCTACCAGCTATTGGTTTTAAAATGCCTAGAATTGCTTTTATCAGTGTGGATTTGCCAGCACCATTTGGACCAACAATTGCCATAAGTACACTTTCCGGGATTTCTAAATCGATATCCCAAAGTACAGGTTTGTAGTTGTAGGCAACGGTAAGGTCGTCCACTTTCACGGCTATTACTCCTGAAGAAGTAGGCGTCTCTTTCTCTATTGACTTGTTATTCAAATTTAATATATTTTAACACCTGCAAGATTATTAAAAACTTGCAAGAAAAGATGTAACCTATGTTTTACTAATTCACAACTAATCTTAATACCTGTTACTAAGACCAAATACTCACTTAGTACAATGCACTAAAGATTGTTTTAATATTGTAACGATACATCCCAAGATAAGTGCCTTCTAAGGTGCCAGCATCTCCAAGTGCATCAGAGTATAAGGTGCCTCCAATAGCCACATCATGACCTTTGGATTTTACGGCTTCTTGCAAAGCTTCAATAGTTCGCTTAGGGACAGAACTTTCAATAAAGATTGCTTTTACTCTATTTTCTATAATTAGAGTTGCCAACTTTTGAACATCTTGAACGCCTGCTTCGGTAGCTGTCGATAAGCCTTGTAAACCCACAACTTTAAAATCGTAGGCTTGTCCAAAATAATTAAAGGCATCATGCGCTGTAACTAATATTCTTTTTTCAGGTTCAAGAGCGTCAACCACGCTCTGTACATCGTTATTAAGTTTATTTAACTCTGCTAAATAGCGTTTTTCATTAGCTCGGAATATTTCAGCGTTTTCAGGGTTTTTTTCAATTAACACTTGGGTAACCTTTTCTGTAAAATGCTTAAAAAAGCTAATATTAAACCACACATGTGGGTCGTAGTTTGAGGCGAAATAATCAGAACCGATTAATTGATTTTTACTTAGATCATCGGCTAAGGCAATCGGTGTTTTTGTCGAACTTTTCATTTTTTCAAAGACATCAACTAACTTGCCCTCCAAATGTAGACCGTTGTAAAATATAATATCTGCATTGACCAATTTTGTGACGTCGCCTTCACTGGCTTTATATAAATGCGGATCGACACCCGAACCCATTAAACCTTGCACATTTATTGAATCTCCACCAATATTTTTAACCAAATCGGTAATCATGGTAGTTGTAGTAACTACATTTAGTTTTCCGTTTGTTTTCTCCTCATTTTCGCAAGAGGTTAACAGTATAACAAGAATAAAAATGCTTATAACTTTTTTCATGTATCTAAATATTTATTACGAATGTACTAAAAATGAATGATTAATTTAATTTATAACCTAATCCAAAAAATGCTCTTATTCCCTGATTTGGACCATAGACATAAGATGGATCGAAGGTAAGTGCAAAAGGATTATTTTGTGTTGCAACCACATTACCATTGTTATCAAATTCCACATTTTCATCAAATGGATCATCAGCGCGTGCAATAATGAATGGATTTCCTTTATTTGGAGTCCAATTTAATAGGTTTTTAACCCCTCCATATATTTCAAAATTGTTAAAGCCATCAAAAGTAACTTGTATATTTTGAATACTCCATGTTGGCGAGAATTCTCTTCGAGGATCTAATTCTCCCAATAGAGGTAACCGCATTGGTCCGTAGAGGCTTCCTGTATAGTCGAAGGCGAGGTTAGTTGCATAATTTTTATAACTAAAAGACCACACACCCGAAAAACTTTCTGTTAATATTTGTTTTGATTTTACGCCATTTTCAGTTTGGGATATATCTTGGTATGTTGCACCTATAGATCCTGAAATTCCGCTTCCAAAAACCGCATCAATATTAAGACTTAATCCTTTTGATGTCGAATAGCCATCGAGATTGTCATAAATAATTTGATTAGGATTAGTATCATAATCTGGTATAATGGCGTTTGTAAAATAAGTGTACCAAGCCGACGTGTCAAACGTAAAATACATGCTGTTCTTTAAGTAAAACTTTTTGAGGTAATTAAGGTTTACATTGTACGATTGCTCAGGTTCTAAGGTTTCTTCTATAATGACATCTCGAGCACCTGTAAGTGCAGCATGTTCTTCTGTGAATAGATTAACCACTCTAAATCCTGTGCCAGCATTTAATCTGATAATATCTTCGTCGGTAGGTTTATATCTGTATGCAATTCTTGGTGTAAAAATATTTCCATGCCTACAATCATAATCGTATCGGATACCTAATAATAAACTCTGCTTTTTATTAAAGCTTATTTCATCTTGAACAAATATTGAGGGTATGGTTACTTCGTCAGCTTTTAAAGTCGCAGTAGTATTATCGTTATAAAAATTATATCGTAGGGTAGAGCCAAATAGCAAATCATGGTTGTTTATTTTTTTGTCCCAGATTAACTGACCAAAACCAATACGTTGTTGGGCAAGATAAGGAATATTGCCGTATACAGAATTTTGATCATGATCTGAATAAGAGAACTGAAAATCTATTTTCTCTGTGGTTGGTAATTGGTAATTTCCTAAAAGCTCAAAACGCGATGTGTAAATGCTTTCACCATAAACTTCATCTCCACCTCTAAAGTTGTCATTCCATTGTAATTCGCCTCCCCAACGATCTTCATAGAAATAACGACCAGCTAAGGAGAACTTTCTCTTATTTGATCTTTTGAAATCCCATTTCTGAAAAATTGAAATCCGATCTTGAAGTGTTAAGTCCGTAAAGTTATCGTTATTGTTATCGATGAGTTGGTCATATTTAAAGTAATTAGTGCCGACTAAAACAGTAGCTTTTTTACCTACTTTAGATTTAAAACCTGCATCTAAATTAGCCTCTCCCCAACTTGTGGCAAAGCCATCAGCAAAAAAACGTGGTGCGTTTTCTGGCAATTTCGTAATAATATTAATTAATCCACCTACAGCCTCGCTTCCATAAAGCGATGATGCTGGTCCTTTAACAACCTCTATCTGTTCTATGAGGGAATTAGGGATTCCAGACAAACCATAAACGGTTGATAAACCACTGACTATGGGCATACCATCAATAAGTACTAAAGTATATGGGCCTTCTAATCCATTGATATGGATATCTCCAGTATTACAGATATTACAATTGAGTTGCGGACGTACACCGTTAACATTTTGTAAGGCTTCAAAAATGTTTGGAGTTGGATTTTTCTTCAAAAATGTGTTATTGTAAACTTCTACAGGCACAGGACTTTCTAATCTTGATACTGGTTTTAAGGTTCCTGTAATAATAACTTCATTTAGTGCATCGCTTTCATTTAAATGAAAAATGATTTTTAAATCTTTATCTGTAATTGTAACCGTTTTTTTCTTTTTAGTGTAGCCTGTAAAGGATGCCACAATGGAATAGGTTCCTGGCTCTAAATTGCTAATTGAGAATTTACCCTTGTCGTCGGTTATTGCGCCTTTTTTGGTGTTTTCTGCATAAATATTAGCATATGGAAGTGGTATACCTTCGGACAATACCAAACCTTGAACCTTAAAAGATTCTTGTGCAATTGATAATGTGCAACTAAACCAAATAAAAATTTTAAGTAGCTCCATAAATATATTAGTACAAATATAAAATAAAATTTAGGCTAGTCTAAAAATATAATGATAAAATATAACTTTCCCTATATTTGTAAAACAATTTTGAGACATGATTACATTAACTGAGGAGAATTATATAAAGGCCATTTATCATTTAGGAAATAATGGTAAGGAATTGGTAAATACTAATGCCATAGCAGAAGTAATGCGCACTAAAGCCTCTTCAGTTACTGATATGATTAAAAAACTTTCGGAAAAAAACTATGCGGTTTATAAAAAATATCAAGGTGTCAATTTAACTCCAAATGGCAAGCAAATTGCTATAAATATTATAAGAAAGCATAGGCTTTGGGAAGTCTTTTTAGTTGAGAAATTGAATTTTCAATGGGATGAAGTCCATGTTGTTGCCGAACAGTTAGAACATATAAAGTCGGAGAAATTAATCGACCAACTTGATGATTTTTTAGAATTTCCTTCTCACGATCCTCATGGTGACCCTATTCCTGATAAAAATGGAAATTTCAAACACATCGAAAAAATACGTTTGGCTAAAGCCGAAATCGGTGTGGCATATCAATGTGTCGGTGTGGACGATAGCTCGTCAGCATTTTTACAATACTTGGACAGCAATAATATTGGCCTTGGCAAAATAATTACAATTATGCATAAGGAACCATACGATAACTCCGTAAAGATTAAACTCGAAGATTCTAAAATTATGGTATCACAAAGTGTTGCTAAGAATATTTATTTGAAGAAAGTTTAAAGTAATAATGAATTATTTTAACTTTTCTTTTGAATGCTATCTTTTAAAATAAAAACAATAATCATTTCAATACCTAAGAATAGTATGCCATGAATAATAGTTAAGTTAAAAATCGAAATAAAGACAATAACTGAAATTATAAACCCTATACATAGAATTAAACCAATATTAAGTTTTTTGTGAAGGTCTGTGGGTTAGACTTATAGTCGAAAAAATACGCTATTAAGATGACAATTAATGACATCCACAGCCATCGTCTCCTCCACAAGCTTTTGAAGATTTTTTCTTAGGTGACCAAATAAACTTACGTATTAAGAATAGCAAGGCAAGAGCCAATGCTGAAAAAACTAATATGTTTTGAATAATCAGATTCATAATTTTTTTACTGTACAGACCTACTAGATTTTAAAATCTGCGAGCTTTATTTTAAGACTTGAAAAGCCACTAATGCTACAATATACGCAAAAGCACTCATTATTACTAATTGGTAGATGGGCCATTTCCAAGAATTAGTTTCACGTTTAACGATGGCCAGCGTACTCATACATTGCATGGCAAAAGCATAAAACAATAATAATGAAATACCAGAAGCAAAATTAAATAATGGTCCGCCAAGAATGGGGTTGACTTCTCCAGCCATTCTATTTTTAATGGTTTCTTCTTCATCACTTCCAACACTATAAATAGTTGCCAAAGTACCGACAAACACTTCACGAGCTGCGAAAGAACTTACTATGGCGATTCCAATTTTCCAATCGTAACCTAATGGTCTAATAGCGGGTTCAATAGCATGACCAGCAATACCAATAAAGGAATGTTCTAATTTGTGAGATGCTATTTCTTGTTCCAATTCGTCATCACTTAAGTTTTCCGATTCGTATTGTTCTGTAACAATACTTTCGGCATTATTAAATTTATCGCCTGGTCCATAAGATGCCAAAAACCACAGCACAATCGATATCGCTAAAATTATTTTACCAGCACCAAATACGAATGATTTTGTTTTTTCCAGTACGGTCAATGCCACATTTTTGAACATCGGTAATTTGTAGTTGGGCATTTCTACTACAAAAAAGGTCTTACTTTTTATTTTTAATATTTTATTTAAAATCCAAGCGGATCCAACGGCTGCGCCAAAGCCAATGAGATATAATAGCATTAAGGTTAAGGCTTGGTAACTCAGTCCTAAAATTCGTCCTTCGGGAATTACCAATGCGATAATAATAAGATAAACGGGTAATCGAGCAGAACAAGTGGTGAAAGGCGTTACTAAAATTGTAATTAAGCGTTCTTTCCAGCTTTCAATATTACGAGTCGCCATAATTGCAGGTATCGCACAGGCTGTTCCTGAAATTAATGGTACCACACTTTTCCCACTCAATCCAAAGCGTCGCATAATTCGGTCCATTAAAAAGACCACACGACTCATATAGCCACTTTCTTCCAAAATTGAAATAAATAGAAATAAGAACGCAATCTGTGGAATAAAAATAACAATACCACCAAGTCCGGAAATGATACCTTCAGCGAGCAAATTTGTAAATGCACCTTCTGGTAATGTATTTTTGGTCCATTCACTTAAAGATGCAAAAGCACCATCAATAAAATCCATTGGAATACTGGACCAATCGTAAATAGCTTGAAAAATGGTTAATAAAATAACCCCAAAAATGAGATAGCCCCAAACTTTATGGGTTAGAATTCTATCTAATTTTATACGTAAATCTTTTGCGGTATTAAGATCAATGGTTTGCCCTTTGGTAAGGGTTTGGTTAATAAACTGGTAACGCTTTATGGTTTCTTTTTGTTGAAGCCGTTTTAAATCGCCTTTGGATTTGGTTTTGAAATCTTCAACTTTATCAAATGCAGTTCGGTCCGTTTTTCCGAAATTAACATCTTGTGTAATGACCAACCAAAGTTTGTATAATAATTGATTGGGAAATGCTTTTCTAAGGTTATTAAAATAAGCTTCATCTATAGACGAGGCGTCCATACAGGGTTTGGTAGAAAGCTCTTTGTAATGGGTGATCAGTTCTTTAAGTTCATTGATACCACTGTTTTTTCTAGTACTAATTAAGGCAATTTTAGTTTCGAGCTGTTTTTCCAGGTAATCGATATCCAATGAAATGCCTTTGTAAGCCATTCTATCAGACATGTTAATTACCAATATGGTTGGAATTTGTAAATCTTTAATTTGTGTGAATAATAAAAGATTTCGCTTCAAGTTTTCAACGTCACTTACCACAACGGCCACGTCAGGATAGTCCTTATCATTCTTATTGAGAAGCAATTCAATAACTACATTTTCATCTAAAGAGGAGGCATTTAAACTGTAGGTTCCAGGTAAATCAATGATATGAGCTTTAACACCTCGTGGAAGTTTACAAATGCCTTCTTTTTTTTCAACGGTAATGCCAGGATAGTTTCCAACCTTTTGATTTAAACCCGTCAGTGCATTGAATACCGAAGTTTTCCCTGTGTTGGGATTTCCGATTAAAGCAACGTTGATCTGCTTACTCATGTACCGTTTCGATTATAATGTGAATAGCAGTTTCTTTCCTAATCGCCAAATGTGTTCCGTTGATGTTGAGGTACATGGGATCTGCAAATGGCGCAACCTGTACCAGCTGTACAGAATTACCAGGTAAACAGCCCATTTCGAGAAGTTTCAACGGAATATGAATAGAAGACACATCAGTAATAATGCATTTTTGTCCACGTTTTAAGTCTGCTAATGTCAACCTTATCCTTATTTAGATTAATTTTAAAGAAGCAAAAGTAAGAGAAATTTATTAGTGTAAAAAACTACACAATGAATATTTGAGTACTTTAAGTTTTTCTAAGAGCCACCGAAGTATTTTAAGGTTTCAATATCTTCTAAAATACGCTCAATATCTTCTGGTTTTGTTCCATCATAAAATCCTCTGATTTGACGTTTTTTGTCAATGAGCATGAAGTTTTCGGTATGAATCATGTCGTACGCATCGCCATTACCATCTGTTTTTACGGCCAAATAACTTTTTCTAGCGAGTTCATAGATTTGTTTTTTATCGCCTGTTACTAAATTCCATTTCCTATCAATAACCCCTTTTTCTTTGGCATATTTTTTTAATTGCTGGACACTATCAATTTTTGGAGTTACGGAATGTGACAATAACATCACATCATCATCACTAATAATTTCCTTTTGTATCTGAAACATATTGTCGGTCATGATCGGACAAATTGTTTGGCAGGTGGTGAAAAAGAAATCTGCCACATAGATTTTATCTTTATAAGTATCTTGTGTTATGGTTTTACCATTCTGATTGGTTAAACTGAAATCTGCGATTTTATGGTATTTTAATTGGTGTTGAATAGTGCTATCTACCAACTCTTCGCTTACCATAGCGGGTTGATAAATAGGAAGTGGTTGTTTCACGTTTAGCACATTATAAATTATGGCCAAGATGATAATAGAAAGAACAGAGAAAAAAATCCCGAAGTTTTTATAGCCTTTAAAAAATGAAAGAAATGACATTATGTAGGTGTAAATGAAAGTTGAGCGGCAAAAATACGACTGAATCTCAATAAAAGCCTTATTTTTAACATTAAAATGACCGCTATGAAACGAACTATTACTTCTGTAATATTACTTATAACGCTACAAATAAATGCTCAAGATTATAATGAAACATTAAACGCTATCCGAGCTTCTGAAGCTACCACAGCTTTGCGACAAATGATGAATAGTCAAAATCAGAATACGGGTAATTATGATGTTAAATATCATCGTTTGGAATTAAATGTAAATCCATCTTTTGCGCAAATTTCTGGAGATGTCACAACCTATTTTGAAGCTAAAGAAGCCATGACAGACATTACTTTTGACCTGGCTGATAACATGACAGTTTCTCAAGTTTTGCAACGTGGAAATAGCTTAAGTTTTACTCAAAATTCAGATGATGAACTGGTGGTCACTTTACCTATGGCCCAAGCACAAGGCGTTTTAGATTCTTTAACAGTCAGTTATTCTGGTAATCCTGTGAGTTCCGGTTTTGGATCCTTTGAGCAAACCACCCATAATGGCGATCCCATAATTTGGACGCTGTCCGAACCTTATGGTGCTAAAGGTTGGTGGCCTTGTAAACAAGATTTAGTTGATAAAATTGATTCTATAGATGTGTATCTTAAAACACCAGTATTTAATCCTACAAATGAAACTTACGTGGCAGTTTCAAATGGTTTGGAAATGAGTCAAACAGTTGACGGTTCTGATAAAATTACGCATTTCAAACATGGTCATCCCATACCTGCTTATCTAATTGCTATTGCAGTCACAAACTATGAGGTGTATTCTCATGAAGTTCCTAATAACGGAACACCGTTTGATATTGTGAATTATGTTTATCCTGAAGATTTAACAAGTGCTCAAGCTAGTACAGGTGTTACTGTGGACATTATGAATATTTTTACAGATTTATTTGAAGAATATCCTTTTTCAGACGAAAAATATGGTCATGCCCAATTTGGTTGGGGAGGTGGTATGGAACATACTACCGTTTCTTTTATGGGTTCTTTCAATAGAAATTTAATTGCACACGAACTTGCCCATCAATGGTTTGGTAATAAAGTAACCTGTGGCAGTTGGAAAGATATTTGGTTAAACGAAGGCTTTGCAACTTATTTATCCGGATTGGTTATTGAAGATTTGGATGGAGAAAACAGTTTTAAGACTTGGAGGCAACAACGTGTTAACAATATTACATCGCAACCAAGTGGTGCCGTATATCTTTCGGATCAAGATACCACAAGTGTGAACCGAATTTTTAGTGGTCGTTTGAGTTATAATAAAGGGGCTATGGTTTTACATATGCTAAGAAAAAAACTTGGAGATACCGATTTTTACCAAGGTTTACAAGATTATTTGGCAACACCTGAGTTAGCTTTCGATTATGCCAAAACACAAGATTTTAACAATGTTATGGAATTATCTACAGGTGAAAACTTAGATGAATTTTTTGATGATTGGATCTATAATGAAGGTTATCCGAGTTACGCTGTTAATTGGAATCAAAATGGAAATCAATTGCAACTTGTGGTTTCGCAAACCCAAAGTCATCCGTCCGTTTCGTTTTTTGAAGCCGGTGTGCCCATTAGAATTGTGGGAACCTTGGGCGAAACATTGGATGTGAATTTAGACCATACAGTGAATAATGAACAATTTTTTGAAACCGTAAATTTTACGGCTCAAGAGGTATTGTTTGATCCAGATTACCATTTAATTTCAAAAGACAATTCAGTAATACTAAGTAATTCTGAGTTTGTTTTTAATGATGACATTAGTATATATCCTAATCCAACATCATCTGTAATTAACATTGAAAAACCCGAACTTGTAACTATTGAAAATATAAAGGTTTATAATAGTTTGGGTCAATTGTTACTGCTGTCTAGTTGGACACCTCAGATCGATTTAAAGGCTTTGTCTTCAGGCTTGTTGTTTATAAAATTTCAAACCGAAGACGGGATAATTAATAAACGGATTATAAAAAATTAACGTAAAACCGTTTTCAATATATTGGCATTTATTTTAGAATTCGTTTGAGATAAAAACCGTACTTTTGCAAATCGAAATTTGAAAAAATGACATGGAATTTATAATAAAAATATCCCAATTCTTACTCAGTTTATCCTTGCTTATTGTCTTGCACGAGCTAGGACATTTTATACCAGCCAAACTATTTAAAACTAAAGTTGAAAAATTTTACCTCTTTTTTGATGTGAAATTTTCACTTTTTAAGAAGAAAATAGGCGATACGGTGTATGGCATAGGATGGTTACCACTTGGAGGTTATGTGAAAATTGCTGGAATGATTGATGAAAGCATGGACAAGGAACAAATGGCACAGCCACCACAACCATGGGAATTTCGTTCTAAACCTGCTTGGCAAAGATTGATTATTATGCTTGGTGGCGTCACAGTTAACTTTATTTTGGCATATGTAATTTATGTAGCTGTTTCTTTTGCTTATGGCGATTCTGATGTTAAGGTTGACAGTTTAAAGGATGGATATTGGATTGATAATCCTGCGTTGCTAGATTTTGGTTTTAAAACAGGAGATAAGGTTTTAGCTGTAAACGATATACCAGTTGTAAATGATTCTGATATTGGTTTTAATCTTATCAGTGCAGAAACTATAACAATTAATAGAGAAGGTGAAAAGAAGGTCATTGATTTGCCTGAAGATTTTCTAGGACAATTTTCATCTAGTAAAAGCAAACGTAATTTTGAATATCGTATTCCTTTTATGGTCGGAGAAGTGGCAGACACATCTTCAAATGCCAAGAAGGGTTTAAAACAAGGAGATATTATTCAAAGTATTAATGGTAAAGAATTAAAATATTTCGATCAGCTTGATTCGGTTACACAAGGTTTAGAAGATACTACAGTATCTGTTGAGGTTTTGAGAGAAGACAATTCAATAGTGAATAAAGAATTAAACTTAAATTCCGAAGGTAAATTTGGAATATTACCTTATAACAATCCTTCTCGATTTGAAGAATTAGGCTATTACGATATTTTTAGAAAGGAATATTCTTTTGGAGAAAGCTTTGCAGCTGGAGGCCGTAAATTCACGAAAACAATTACCAATTATTTTGATCAGCTAAAAGCCATTTTTAGTCCTAGCACAGGAGCTTATAAAGGCTTAGGAGGCTTTAAGGCTATTTACGATCAATTTTCGCCAGTATGGAGTTGGCCTTATTTTTGGGGATTAACAGCATTTTTATCTATTATGTTAGCCATCCTTAATTTGTTGCCAATACCTGCGTTAGACGGTGGGCACGTCATGTTTTTATTGTATGAGATGATATCTGGTCGTAAACCAAGTGAAAAGTTTTTAGAGCGTGCACAAATCGTTGGTTTCTTTATATTAATCGCTTTAGTATTGTTTGCTAATGGTAATGACGTTTTTAAAGCCGTTACGAATTAAAATTTTTAACAAAAAAAATAATATTTCATTTTGTGGTAATAGAAAAAATGATTTATATTTGCATCCGCTAACGCGAAAAATAACCTTCCTCTTTAGCTCAGTTGGTTAGAGCATCTGACTGTTAATCAGAGGGTCCTTAGTTCGAGCCTAAGAAGAGGAGCAAACAAAGCCATTACGAAAGTAGTGGCTTTTTTGTATTATATTTATAAATCATGAACCATTGCTGTTACATTCTATATTCAGAAAAACTATCACGATATTATGTTGGGTATAGTTCTGATTTGGAAGTTCGATTAGTATTTCACGAAAATTCAGAATCACGAAAATTTACTCACAACGCCAAAGATTGGCAACTCTATTATAAAATTGATTGTACGAGTAAGACACAAGGGAAAGCAATTGAGGCCCATATTAAAAGAATGAAAAGCAAAACCTATATTGAGAATCTTTTAAAGCATCCTGAGATTACAGCCAAACTGCTGGAGAAATATAATGAGTGATACCAACAGTAAAAAAAGGTTAGAGCATCTGACTGTTAAACTGAGTCCCGAAAGCTTTCGGGATTAGTTCGAGCCTAAGAAGAGGAGCAAACAAAGCCATTACGAAAGTAGTGGCTTTTTTGTGTTATATTTATAAATCATGAACCATTGCTGTTACATTCTATATTCAGAAAAACTATCACGATATTATGTTGGGTATAGTTCTGATTTGGAAGTTCGATTAGTATTTCACGAAAATTCAGAATCACGAAAATTTACTCACAACGCCAAAGATTGGCAACTCTATTATAAAATTGATTGTACGAGTAAGACACAAGGGAAAGCAATTGAGGCCCATATTAAAAGAATGAAAAGCAAAACCTATATTGAGAATCTTTTAAAGCATCCTGAGATTACAGCCAAACTGCTAGAGAAATATAATGAGTGATACCAACAGTAAAAAAAGGTTAGAGCATCTGACTGTTAAACTGAGTCCCGAAAGCTTTCGGGATTAGTTCGAGCCTAAGAAGAGGAGCAAACAAAGCCATTACGAAAGTAGTGGCTTTTTTGTATTATATTTATAAATCATGAACCATTGCTGTTACATTCTATATTCAGAAAAACTATCACGATATTATGTTGGGTATAGTTCTGATTTGGAAGTTCGATTAGTATTTCACGAAAATTCAGAATCACGAAAATTTACTCACAACGCCAAAGATTGGCAACTCTATTATAAAATTGATTGTACGAGTAAGACACAAGGGAAAGCAATTGAGGCCCATATTAAAAGAATGAAAAGCAAAACCTATATTGAGAATCTTTTAAAGCATCCTGAGATTACAGCCAAACTGCTGGAGAAATATAATGAGTGATACCAACAGTAAAAAAAGGTTAGAGCATCTGACTGTTAAACTGAGTCCCGAAAGCTTTCGGGATTAGTTCGAGCCTAAGAAGAGGAGCAAACAAAGCCATTACGAAAGTAGTGGCTTTTTTGTGTTATATTTATAAATCATGAACCATTGCTGTTACATTCTATATTCAGAAAAACTATCACGATATTATGTTGGGTATAGTTCTGATTTGGAAGTTCGATTAGTATTTCACGAAAATTCAGAATCACGAAAATTTACTCACAACGCCAAAGATTGGCAACTCTATTATAAAATTGATTGTACGAGTAAGACACAAGGGAAAGCAATTGAGGCCCATATTAAAAGAATGAAAAGCAAAACCTATATTGAGAATCTTTTAAAGCATCCTGAGATTACAGCCAAACTGCTAGAGAAATATAATGAGTGATACCAACAGTAAAAAAAGGTTAGAGCATCTGACTGTTAAACTGAGTCCCGAAAGCTTTCGGGATTAGTTCGAGCCTAAGAAGAGGAGCAAACAAAGCCATTACGAAAGTAGTGGCTTTTTTGTATTATATTTATAAATCATGAACCATTGCTGTTACATTCTATATTCAGAAAAACTATCACGATATTATGTTGGGTATAGTTCTGATTTGGAAGTTCGATTAGTATTTCACGAAAATTCAGAATCACGAAAATTTACTCACAACGCCAAAGATTGGCAACTCTATTATAAAATTGATTGTACGAGTAAGACACAAGGGAAAGCAATTGAGGCCCATATTAAAAGAATGAAAAGCAAAACCTATATTGAGAATCTTTTAAAGCATCCTGAGATTACAGCCAAACTGCTGGAGAAATATAATGAGTGATACCAACAGTAAAAAAAGGTTAGAGCATCTGACTGTTAAACTGAGTCCCGAAAGCTTTCGGGATTAGTTCGAGCCTAAGAAGAGGAGCAAACAAAGCCATTACGAAAGTAGTGGCTTTTTTGTGTTATATTTATAAATCATGAACCATTGCTGTTACATTCTATATTCAGAAAAACTATCACGATATTATGTTGGGTATAGTTCTGATTTGGAAGTTCGATTAGTATTTCACGAAAATTCAGAATCACGAAAATTTACTCACAACGCCAAAGATTGGCAACTCTATTATAAAATTGATTGTACGAGTAAGACACAAGGGAAAGCAATTGAGGCCCATATTAAAAGAATGAAAAGCAAAACCTATATTGAGAATCTTTTAAAGCATCCTGAGATTACAGCCAAACTGCTGGAGAAATATAATGAGTGATACCAACAGTAAAAAAAGGTTAGGGCATCTGACTGTTAAACTGAGTCCCGAAAGCTTTCGGGATTAGTCGAGCCTAAGAAGCCGAGTCAAACAAAGCCATTACGAAAGTAGTGGCTATATTGTGTTTGAGTTAACTAAATTCCAATATCCTCATTCCAAAGTTGTGGGCTGTTTTCTATAAATGTTGTCATGATACTAATGCATTCTTCATTATTTAAAACAATGACTTCAACGCCATTGGCTCTTAGATGATCTTCTGCTCCCAAAAACGTCTTATTTTCACCAGCAACTACTTTTGGAATACCATAGAGAAGAATAGCACCAGAACACATTGGGCAAGGCGAAAGCGTGGTATAGATTACAGACTCCTTATAAACAGATGCTGGTTGTCTGCCTGCATTTTCTAAAGCATCCATTTCGCCATGTAGCAAAACACTACCATTTTGAACTCTTTTATTATGACCTTGACCTAATATTTTTCCATTGTGAACAAGAACACTCCCTATGGGAATACCTCCTTCATCTAATGCTTTTTTTTGCCTCACAGATCGCTATTTTTAGATATTTATCGTGCATATTAAAATTATTTATTGATTGTCTGTCTTCTTTAAGCGCTCTAAAAGGCTGTCCAATTATTAATTATTAAGTTTGGTAGTACCAGACTTTATAATAAAACTAATGGCGATAGCCACACCGGAAACACGTTTCTTATTTGTAGGCACCACTTTATATTCTGCAAGTGCTTGTTTTTTGGTAAGCGTGAGTAAAACGTAACCATGATCTTTTCGGTTAAGGTATTTAAGGTGTGGATTTTCTTTTGGATTCAGCATATTTTTTTTCAGTACACGAATTCAAGAAACATCATAAAAATATGCGAATACAAAATGAATGTTTCATAAGCAAATTTAAGAAAAAGGAGATTTAATTCTTCTGATGAAATTCATACTTGTTCCCGGAAGAACTAATGATTGTGCTTTATGACTTAGCAGCCTTTTTAAACACTTTTTTTCTTGCTAAAACTTTCAGTTGGTGCTCAATATCCGCATTTTTTACTTTAATAGGTCTGAGCTGTCTTGCTTCCCGCTTCATATTCATGGCTTTTGCCATTCGTCTAACATTGTAATAATTTACGGTTTTATAGCTGACCAAACGGTACAATGAAGCTACCAAACCTGCATTTTTAACTTTGTTTGGAATCTCTTCCATAGAGGAGATTTCCGAAATATTATCCAACATTTCTTGGGCTACGCTATCTACCGTGTTGCCGGGATTTATGGATAAGTTATTTGCAATTTCCTGTACGGTGTTTAAATCTGAAGTGTTCCGTTTTTTTAGTTTCTCAACACAGGCTTTCAAACCTTTTGGTTTTGGTGATTCTAGGGTCTCGAAAGTATCTTGCATTTGCTTTTCTAAAGCATATAGGTTTTTCAGCTCTTTTTCAAATAAATCATTTAAGTTTTCCATGGGTTTTATGTTTTAAGTATAAACCCAATTTATTATGAAACAATTGAATAGCTTATTCCAATTGCTAAAATTATTAGTCCTAATAAGTAAATTTAGTTAAAATGTCATATTTTAAATATAACATGATCTAGTTGTTTTCAGGAATTATAGGTTTTAGCCAATTCCCTCAGCATCACTTTTGTCATCGTATCCAGATTAAAATCGTGCGACCAATTCCAGTCTTTTCGTGCCACACTATCGTCAATGGACGAAGGCCAACTATCAGCAATGGCTTGTCTAAAATCTGGTGTATAGGTTATTTTAAAGTTTGGCATTACGGCCTTAATACTTTCGGCAATTTCCTTTGGAGAAAAACTAATTGCAGATAGATTATATGATGATCTAATACTTAAATTTTCGGAATTTGCAGCCATGATTTCCGTCGTGGCTTTAATGGCATCATCCATGAACATCATTGGCAAATTGGTGTTTTCAGATAAAAAACTCTCGTATTTGCCTTCTTTTATAGCTTCATGATAAATTTCCACAGCATAATCGGTTGTGCCACCTCCTGGCATAGCCTTATGGCTAATAATTCCTGGATAACGTATGCTTCTGACGTCCACACCATATTTTTCATGGTAATATTCGCACCAACGTTCGCCTACTTGTTTGGTAATTCCGTAAACGGTTGTGGGTTCGCAAATGGTATGTTGAGGTGTTTGTTCTCTTGGTGTTGTTGGGCCAAATACAGCAATACTGCTTGGCCAGAACACTTTTTGTATTTGTTTGGATTTAGCCAAGTTGAGCACATGAAACAATGAATTCATGTTTAAATCCCAAGCTTCCATTGGATATTTTTCGCCAGTTGCACTCAACAATGCTGCCATAAGATAAACTGTATCGATGTTATGGTTGTTACAGCAATCTTTAATAGCATTAAAATTTTTGGCATCTAAAATCACGAAAGGACCAGCATTTACTAAATCTAAATTTCTAGTATTGATATCACTTGCAATAACGTTATCCACACCATGGATTTCACGTAATTTGATGGTGAGTTCTGTTCCTATTTGCCCACAGGCACCGATGATTAATATTTTTGAAGACATATACTCTAATTAAATAATTCACAAAAGTAATAAGAATAAATACTTATGAATAATAAAAATTTTAAAAATAAGACTGTTTTATTGCGAAGTTTTCATCTTAATTTTAAAAGTAAAAATACTAAATAATGGAAAAGGATAGTTTAAGTATCTTTACCATTCAAACTAAAAAACTATGAAGATTATATATGTCGTTTTATGCTTTTGCTGCTTCGTCCTATTCAGCTGTGGTAATGATAACAGCAATGCTAGTGAATCAGAAACGGCAGAAACCACTGAACAAAATGCGCGTATTTCAGCGAAAACCATAGAAAGTATAAACTATAATGATTATGCACTAAGTCTTGAAGGCGAAAAAGCGGTTGTCACTTGGGAAAAATACCAAGAATTAGCTACACAGATTAGTTATTTGAAGCGCGCTGATTTTTCGTTTTTTAATGGAGAGAAAAAAATGTTGAAGGAGTTTATTGACAAATTTATAGCGCAATTGCCAGATGAGTTAAGAACGAACCCTATAATCTCGCGCAATGCCGTTATTGAAACTGCCCTTTTAAAGTTGAACGAACATTTGACCATAGATAATATTGATAGGGATGATAAATTAGTAAGTATAAAAGAACTTTTCGTCGCGTTTTCGAATCTCAATTATCAGATTAATAAAAAGCTCGAGCGGGATATGTACGATAAAATTCAACCTGAATAGAGTTTATATAAGAGAAAAGACCGCTTCGCTGTTAGAATCAAGAACATAGACGAAATTCTAACTAACTGAGAAACAGAATGAAAATCATTGTTGCATTTTTATTTTTCAGGATTTATAAAAACGGAAGACACTTTATTTTAAAAACACCAAAAACCAACTAAAAGTCAATACTTTAAACTAGAATAAATTATTTTATTCAGACATTAATAGTTTAAAAAAAATGCAGCCCTAAAGGAGCTGCATTTTATATAAGTAATTCTGTAATTCGATTAATTCTTCTTCTCGGCAGCGGCTTTTTGGGCGCGTTGTGCTTTTTGAGCTTCTAAAGCTTCTCGACTTACTTTTGCCAAATTGAAATTTGGATCAATAGCCAAAGCATCATTCATTAATTTTAAGGCGGCATCCATATTAGCTTCTTTATTTTCTGTAAATTTCAATAAGCCTTTCAGATACAATAAAGCCGCTTTCATAGAGGTTTCATAAGGTTGCTGTCTTTCGTAAAACGCACGTTTCATATCATCCGTTACGTTGGTCAATGCATAATCAATATTCAATTTTGCACCTACTAAATCTTTGGTTTGAAGCTTCATATCTGCCATTTCGTAAGCTAAAAACACATTAGGTTTACGCTTGAAAAGCTCTTCAAAATGTTCTAAAGCCATTTTGGGTTGGTTCAGATTTTTTAACGCCAAAGCTTTTACTTCAACATTCATATCAGAATCGGTAGGGTTTTTTTCTACGCCTATAGTGTTTAAGGCTTGCATGTGCTGCCCTTCGGAAAGGTAGATGTATGCTAGCGTATCTTTGCGCGCAACGGAAGGCTCTAACACATCGAGATGTGTCATGGCATTAATAATGCCTTGAACATCACCTTGTAGCTTCATTTGTTTGTAAAAGGCTTCATAGTGTTGCTTTAATTCTGTATTCGTTTGGGCAAAGATGCTTGCTGAAAAAAGCATAAGTATTGCAATGGTAATCGTCTTCATTTCTATGACTTTAAGGGTTTATTTTTTATAAATTAATGGGCTAAAACTATAAAATTTTATATGAATAGGTCTTAAAAAACTAATAAATTCTATGGTTCTACTTTAAAAGTGTAATTCAAAAGTTGTACCAATTTAGAACTATCGATGATTTTCCCTAAACTTTCTTCAGAAAAATTATAATTTGGGAGCGGTAGATTTTCTTGTTTACAATAGTTTGAATAGTAACTTTCTTTCCTGATATGTTTTGGGTATGCAGCATTTAAGGTCCTGTTCCAAAGGTCTTGTTCGAGAATGGCTAAAATGATATCGATACAATCTGTTTTATGAATTAGATTTATTGGAGCATCTGGATTTGAAATATGATCTCTTCCTGATAAAAATTTTGCAGGATGACGTTCTTTATCAATCAAACCACCAAAACGTAAAATCGTGGTTTCAAAATTGGAATTTGTTTGAAGCCTATTTTCAATTTCAATAAGTTGTTTTGCTGTGCTCGAGGTCGCATTTGGCTTTGTTTCATCTGTAATAACAGGAAAATTGGCTTCATTTTCAAAAACCGAAGTAGAACTTATATACAATACATGTTTAACAGCGGATGCTTCAATAGCATTCATTAAATGTGCTATTTCAGCAACATGGTTTTTAGTTGGATTTTTCCGTAATCCAGGAGGAATGTTAATGATTACCGTATCACTTCCTGTTAAGAATTCAGCGCAATTTCCTTTAATTTCGGACGCATTTAAAGTGATTAAAAATGGCTTTATTTGATGTCTTTTCAGCGCTACAAATTTGGCTTTTGAAGTTGTAGAACCATACACCAAAAATCCGTTTACTACTAAAGTTTTTGCCAATGGTAAACCTAACCAACCACAACCGATGACGCTAATTTGTGTTTTCAAGATAAACGTATAGATATTAACGACAAAAATACAATTTATAAATCCTTTTCTTTTTCGATTTTTTTAAATCATTAATTTTCAGTAACTTTAATATTCACACTAATCTAAAATTAATCGTTATGGCAATTAAAAGTTTTCAAGGAGCGCGAAGGCAGCAAAATACGACAGGTTCTTCTCAACTTAAAGTGAGAGATTATATGACCACTAATCTTATAACATTTAGGCCTGATCAGTCAGTCCAAGAGGTTGTGGAAGCTTTGATAAAGCATAAAATTTCCGGTGGTCCTGTGGTTAATGATAAGCAGGAACTAGTTGGCATTATTTCTGAAGGCGATTGCCTAAAACAATTAAGTGAAAGTCGCTATTATAATATGCCTTTGGAGCACGACAATGTTGAAAAACGTATGGCCATAAACGTAGAGACTATTGACGGTAACTTGGATGTTTTTGATGCTGCCAACAAGTTTTTACAGTCCAAAAGACGACGTTTCCCAATTGTTGAAAACGGAAAATTGGTTGGGCAAATTAGCCAAAAAGATATTCTGATAGCTGCTCTGGAACTTAAAGGGGAGAATTGGAACAGTACCACTAAGGGCGGTTCTTAGTCATCGCGTTTTACCAAAGCATAGTATTCGCCTTCGAGCGGTAAATAACCTTGGTCGTAAACAAAATAGTAAACGGTTCCCGCTTTTGTGGTGTAGATGCTTGTAAAATAATTAAAATCGAAGCCTTTTTCTATGAGTTTGGCTCGAGAACATTTCATCTTTTTGTTCGGATTGAGTGCTTCTAGTATTCTGTAATTTTTTCTTAATCGGTTATTGGTATTTCTGACCAGGTTTTTGGAATCTTTATTCAAACGGTTATTTTGCGCATTTCTGCAGCCATCACTACAGTATTTTTTATCAATTCTACCAATGATGACATCGCCACATTCTGGACATTTTTTGCGCATGGTCTAAATTTTAGTTCTTACAAGATAATTAAAATCCTTTTAAACCACTAAAAATGATTTTTTTGCCGTTGCGCTTTTCGATCTATAAGTCTTAAACGAATGAATGAATTTTGAAAGAAAATTTCAGCAAAATATTGTGCTAAAAAACAAAATAAGAACACATTGATTTCTTACTATTTTTCCTAATGCCCTTGAAAAAGATTGAACCGACCTTCAAATCTAAATTTTATCATTGAATAAAAGTCACACCTAATATTTATATACATATATTTGATCAATTACGTTTTATGTGATATGAATTTTAAATAGTCACACCTTTAGAAACAAAAATAAAAAGTCCTAAAATTATTTAAAGTTTGTTATTTGTTTTTAAAGACAATATTCAAAATGATAGCATCAGACAAGTTGGTCACTTATATGTGGATTTTATTAGCGGTTTACGCTACGGTCATCCTATTTTTCGTCATACGAGGTGCTCGTAAAAACACGAGTATCAACGATTATGCCGTTGGCAATATTGGCTTTCCGTCTTGGGTGGTTGGTTTGTCCTTGGCGGCTTCCATGACGAGTGCCGCTACTTTTATTATCAATCCAGGGTTTATTGCGCTTTACGGAATTTCTGGTGTCATTTCATTTGCAGTTGTGTTACCCATTGCGGCGTTTATTTCGCTAATTGTTTTTACTAAAGGATTTGTAAAACAAGGAAATGCTGTAAAAGCTACGACTATGGCGCAATGGATTGGTAAACGCTATCAAAGTAAAAAGTATGCCTTTTTCTTTGGGATTATTGCGCTTTTACTCATCACGTTTATTGTACTGATCAATGTTGGATTGACGCAAGTGATTTCAAAATCCCTTAATGCAGACCCATTTTACGTCCTTATGGGAATTACCGCTTTCGTATTTGGCTATATGATGTTTGGTGGTGCCAATTCCATGGTGTACACCAATACGATTCAAGCCATCATAATGTGCATTGTGGCACTGATATTAATTGGTTCTGGTTCGGAATATTTTGCAGATGGCATTACTGGATTTTTTGAAAAACTTAATACCATTGACCCAAATCTGACAAATCCCACAAACCCAGAAAGTTTCCTGTTTCGGGATTATTTTGAAATTATTGTTACGCAAATCGTAATTGGTGTGGCCATTGTTTGTCAGCCACACATTATTACAAAATCCCTACTTTTAAAAGATTCCAGTAAAATAAACACTTATCTTTTCAGTGGCATTGCCTTTATGATTGTGTTCTTTTTAGTGGTTGTTGTAGGCTTGTATGCTCGAATCAGTTTTCCAGACTTTATGGTTAATGGCGAAAAATTAAGAATGGATGAAATTATTCCAACCTACGTTGTCACTAAATTTTCCGTTGGTGTTGGTCTGGTCATTGTTGTTGGGTTGATTTCCGCAGGATTATCCACTTTAGAAAGTTTAATACAGTCCTTATCCATTACGATTACCTCAGATATCATAAACCCATTATTCAAAGATAAATTTACCGAAAAGACCATAACCATCAATAAAATGGTCATTATTGTGTTGGGAATCGTGAGCTTTATACTAAGTTGGGAACAGATAAAAAACCCAGACGTTAGCGTGGCCATTTTTGCCCAAAATGGTGTTTATGCCTATTTTGCTGCTGCCTTTGTGCCTGTATTGTTTGGTACTTTTTTAAACCAGGTGTCAATACGGTCGGTTTTTATTGCGAGTATTACCGCCATCGTAGTTCACTTCGGGATTTATTACGGCAGATTGACACCTTACATGCAAGAACCCGTAAACAATCCAGGCGTTTCGGCAGCCATCGGAATTATAACATCGTTAATTGTAGGTTACATTATTTATAAAATAGATTCAAAAAAAGTAGGAATTGGACAGACTAGATTGGACAGCTAAATGGGCAGATTACACGCCCAATAAAATTGCGTTAACCTCGTATGACGCCAACAAAAGTTATACGTATAGCGACTTGCATGTCTATGCCAATCGGTTAATCGAAAAATTTACGTCACTCAATCTCGAAGAAGGCGACCGCATTGCAGTTTTAGCAGACCATGGTTTAGAATTCATGACACTTTTTGTGGCATGTCAACGCATGGGATTGGTTATGGTGCCTTTAAATTATCGGCAATCCATCAACGAAATTTCAAAACTCGTTATCGATTGTACGCCAAGCTTATTCATCTATAATAACAACCACAAAGCTAAAGCCGAACAACTACCAATTCAGAATTTAAAAGTTACATCTTTTGAAATATTGGCTGATTATTATCAAAATTCGCAAAGTAATAATGCAAAAACCTTTCAGATTAAAGAAGATAATCCGCTATTTATTTTCTATACCTCTGGCACCACAGGCACACCAAAAGGTGTGGTTTACACCAATAAAATGTTGTTTTGGAATAGCTTGAATACATCCATGCAACTCGGCATTACCTTTAGGGATTCCACCGTAAACACCTTACCACCTTACCACACCTCTGGTTGGAATGTTTTTGTAACACCATTATTGCACAAAGGCGCACATATTGGCATGCTCGAAAAATTCGATGCCGAAAAAATATTATGTCTTTTAGAACTCAATAAAACCACCTTGTTCATGGCATTGCCAACCATGCTGTTAATGATGCAAAAAACACCTGTTTTTAAAGACGTTAACCTTAAAAAGTTACGCTATATCATTTCTGGAGGTGAAAAAGTACCTTCGGAACTCGTGAGTTTTTGGAAAAACGAGAAGAATATTTACATAAGACCAGGTTATGGATTGACTGAAGCTGGACCAAGCATCACCTCATTACATCATAAAATGGCTGAGCTAAAACCAAATTCCATTGGTAAACCCAACTTTTATTTAGATATAAAAATCGTGAATAAAGATGGTGAAAGCGTTAAACCAAACGAGGTTGGAGAACTTTGTATAAAAGGTGATATCGTCACACCAGGTTATTGGAACAATTCGGTTGAAACCAGCAACAAAATCAAGAAAGGCTGGTTGTTTACAGGCGATTTTGCCTATAGTGACGATGAAGGCTTTTTATACATGAAAGGCCGAAAAAACGACATGTACATTTCGGGTGGAGAAAATATCTATCCACAGGAAATTGAAACTCAACTGGAACAGATAAAAGCCATAAAAAAAGCTGTTGTTTTAAGTGTGAAGGACGAAAAATGGGGCGAATGTGGCATAGCCTTTGTAACCTCAGCAAACAAGAACCTTTCAGTAACAGAAATCCGTGAAGAATTAAAAACAACTTTGGTGGCTTTTAAACATCCAAAATACATTTTTATTCTCGACGAAATTCCGATTACCAGTTTAGGAAAAGTATCGCGAAAAAAACTCAATAAATATTTTAACGCCATAAAATCCCAAGAATGAAACGATTCGGAATAGTACTGATAATTGTACTTTTTAACACCACTTTACTTTCGCAAAACACTAAAAAACCAATGAAAGAATTACTTTCAGATTATAAATTTCAGACGTATAGCACCACTTTGGATAGCTTGGAAATTAGCTATATTAAAGCAGGCACTGGCGAAAAAACATTGTTGTTTGTGCACGGTTTAAGCAGTAATTCTGATGCTTGGTCTAAAAATATGGCCACTTTAAAAGCCGAATACACTTGCATTGCCTTGGATTTACCTGGCTACGGAAAATCGTCTAAACCTGAAGCTGATTATACACCTTCATATTTCGCTAAAGTTTTACACCAATTCATAGAAAAGCTAGCACTAAAAAATATCATTCTCATTGGTCATTCCATGGGAGGACAAGCAAGTATAAAATTTGCAACAACCTATCCAAAGGAAATTGAAAAATTAATCTTGGTCGCACCAGCTGGCTTGGAGCAATTTACAGAAGCCAATGCCAAGATGATGAAAGCTTATTTTACACCAGAAATGGTTAAGAATACCACAGATGAGCAAATAGAGAAAAATTATGCGCTTAATTTTCATACCGTTCCGGAGTCGGTTTCAAAAATGATTGATGATCGTACGAAAATTAAAGAAGCTTCGGATTTTGAAGCGCATTGTGAGGCGATTGTCAAGAGTATTTCTGGTATGTTGGACGACCCTGTTTTTAAGGATTTAGCAACCATCTCACAACCGACCTTGGTTTTATTTGGTGATAAGGACCAATTGATCCCAAACCGTTTTTTTAACCCTAAATTGAGTATTGAAGATATAGGAAACGTTGCAGCAGAACATATTAAATCCGTTAAGCTTAACTACGTAAAAGATGCTGGTCATTTTGTACAATATGAAAAGCCAGCGGAAGTCAACAGGCTCATTGAGCAATTCGTCAATGCGGAATGAAAACGAAGCTTAAAAAGTTCACGGAATTTAGCAAAACCATTTTACCCAATGAAGCTAAATATCTGGAAAACAGTTATCAGTTTACAGACATAGAAAAGCGTCATATCATTGCGCTGGTAATTATCAATGCCTTGTCTCAAAACAATCCTGTGGATTTTGATGCCACGATTAACAAACGAAAATATTCCTATATAAAAAATTGGATTGAAAAAAAACTGACGAGCATAGATGTCGATGCGAACATTGAATGGATAATGGCCTTGAACAAAAAAATACTCACGGATGCCATCGCGTCAAATGAGGAAAAAGAGTTTCTACATTATATTTCTTCCTATCGCACTATTGAATATAATTTTCAGAATTTATACGAACTTGCTAAAGAATATAAGTCTTACCTCTTGGTTAGAATGCGCTATAAAGACCACCAAACCGTAGCCGATTTTATAAAAACCTACAAAACCAATTATGACCAAGCTATAATTGTGAAAGATAAATTATACGCTGCTACAGGTGAAATTACTAATCAATACACGCGTAATGATAACGAAACCAAACATTTAGAGACATGGTTGCTCGACGTTTTTAATGACAAAAACATAGACGGAAAAAACAGGTATCAGGCTTTTATTTTACTTGCTTTTATGTACACCAATTACAATGAGAACGATAAATTAAAAGTCATTTTCGACCAAATTGATTGTTGCTTTAACCAAGGCGAAATGTACTCTAAACGTATTTTGTCCAATTATTATGCGAGTCGTGTTTTGCTGCATTCCAAACAAGATGAGTTTGAGGAAGCTGAATTTTACGGCTATCTTTCCATACGGCAAAACAATAACGATGCGCTAATGTATCTCAATAATTTGGTGGCTATATTATTGCGAAACAACAAGCCCGAAAGTGCTTTTTCGTTATTGGAACAGCACCATGATTTATATAAAGAAACCCATAACTATCATCAAAAAATAGGCTACTGTTCTTATCGAGTGCGTGTGTTATCCGAGCTTAATAAGCACAAACTTGCAGAATCAACGGCCAGAACTTTTTTGAAAACCTATAAAAACGAAGTCTTAAACCATCGTTGGCACCATTTTTTTACTTCTTATATCAATGTGTTGATTGTCCTCGAAAAATATGAGGACGTTTTAAAGTTGGCTTCAAAATTCAACCTCATCGAAAAAGAAAGCGAACGCCAAAAACAGAATAATTATGTGCCTAATGTGTCCTGGAGCATTTCATTGTCGAGCTATATGGAAGGTCACATTAATTCGAGTCGTCTTTTGGATGAAATCAAAGCACCACTTAAAGCGATTCAACCTACAAAAAACCAAAAACAATTGATGATTAAAGTCATTGATACACTTTCAAACAACTTACCTGAAGCTTTTTTGGAGCTAAAGTCACACATCTAATTAGGCCTAGTAAAAATGACGTTTCCGAACGATTAATCGTTTATATTTCGCATTTAAAAATAATAAGTCACACATAAAAGCTTATGCTTTTGATGGCCTTTATTTTCAATTTCATGATAGATTGCCCTACAAACTAATAAATAATCTAACTTAATCAATTGTCTATATTATGAAAAAACTACTTTTATTACTAACCCTCATTAGTACGTTTACTATGGCTGCGCAAGATAGTGGTAGTATATCGGGAACAATAACGGAAGCCAATGGCGCACCTTTATCTGGAGCAACCGTTTATATTAAGGCTTTGGACAAAGGAACGGTAACCGATTACGACGGAAAATTTAAGCTCGATAATGTGGCGGCAGGCACTTATGATGTGGCTATTTCTTACGTAGGTTTTGCTACCACAACTCAAAATGTTACGGTAACTGCTGACAACGCATCAACGCTAAATACATCTCTAAATGAATCTGATAGTCTTTTAAATGAAGTGGTCATTACCGCAAACAAACAACCTCAAAAACTTACAGATGTACCAGCAACAGTCAATGTAATAACGTCTAAGGATATTTCAGAATTTCCAAGTTTTAATATTGGCGAATTGGCAGCAAGACAAAAAGGTGTTGACTTTGTAAGAAGTGGTGTTTTAGGAACAGGCATTAACATCAGAGGCTTTAACTCGGCTTTTAACGCAAAAAACCTACAGGTTACTGACGATAGATTATCCACATTGATTGCCACAGGTTTACCAATGGGTTCGTTTTCAACCGTTACAAAAGATGATATAGCACGTGTTGAAATCCTATTAGGGCCAAACGGAACACTTTACGGTCCCAACGCACACAATGGTTTGGTAAGTACCATTACTAAAAATCCAAGACAATCTGAAGGTACAACTTTAGCTTTAGGTGTTGGTAACCAAAGTGTATTTACTACGCGATTGAGACATGCTGAAGCGATAAACGAGAAATTTGCTTATAAGTTTCATTTAGAACATTCTGAAGGTAAAGAATTCAACTATACAGATAGTGTTTACGTGGGAGATAGAGCCTTTAAGGAATTGGATTTGGACCGTGATTTCAAATCCCAAAAATATGGTGCTTCTTTATTCTATAAACCAACTAAAAGCTCTGAGATTATTGGTTATTATGGTCATAGTTTGAATAGTAATATCGGAATTACAAATGCTGGTCGGAACCAAATTAAAGATTGGAGTATTGACGTAGCACAGTTAAAGTTTGTGTCCAAGCACTTTTTTGCTAACGCTTACTATACGTGGAGTAAAACAGAAGACACTTATGCTATCAACCAAAGAACACAAAACTACGTGTCGTTTATAGACAATGGGTTTTCTGAAGCTGTAGCGCGTGAACGTTCGTTTACGGAACAATGGCTTCAAACGGGTCCTAATCAAGGCGACGGAATTGCCTTGCCACGTGGCGCGGTTTTTAAGGATGACTCACAACGTTTTAATGCAGAGGCGCAGTACAATAATAATTGGAATAAACTCTATGTAACTGTAGGTGCACAATACCAATTGGATATGGCGGATTCTAAAGGTACTTATCTTTTAGATAAAGATGGTATTGATATAGGTCAAACCGGAATCTACACACAATTAGAATACAAGTTAGACGACTCTGGATGGGGATTTTTATTTGGAGGACGACTTGATAATCACGAATTATACGGTTCTAATTTTATCCCAAAAGCGGCTATTACAAAGAAAGTTAACAACGGCACATTTAGAATTACTTATGGTAAAGGAATTGCGGTACCTTCAATTTTAAACCTTAAAGGGAATTTATTTGGTGGGTTAGTATTAGGTAATGGCGAAGGGTTTACCTTAACAGATGGCACCAAAATTCAAAAATTAGATGTAGAAACCATTAATTCTTACGAGATTGGTTACAAAGGCCAATTAACTGATAAATTATTTGTGGATGTTAATGGGTATTACAATCAGTCTGATAACTTTATCAGTCCATTACGCAACATTGCAGATGCAGCTAACGGAAATTTTGTAACGCAAGTTGGTGATCAACCAATTGGAGATGTGGTAGAGGGAAGTACAGGCGCTTTTATATTAACCTATTTAAACTTTGGTCACGTTGATACTTATGGTGTTGATATCGGATTGAATTATTATTTCTCAGATAGTTTCAGAACCTCTGTTAACTATTCATATTTCGGACGTGATTTAGATAAAGATGACCTTGCCAATGATGGAAATTTAGATGGGCAGGTTTTAGAAAGCGAATTACCAATTAATACACCAAACCATAAGATGAGTGTTGGATTTCACTATAATAAAGGAAAATTTTATGGCGCTATTTACGGAAGGTATGTTCAAAAGTATGATTTCTTCTCTGGTATCAATGTAGCTGCGGAAACACAAGATTTAGATGGCGATGGCGTTAATGAAATTGTTGAAAATGCACAAATAGGAAGAACATGGAATTACGGACAATTAGGTGGTTTTACGGTAGATGCAAATGCAGGTTATAACGTGACTGATCAATTTTCAATGGGAGTTAGTTTTACCAACTTATTGAACGCAGAGGTTAGGGAATTTGTAGCATCGCCAGTGATAAACACTCTATTTTCTTTAGAGATGAAGTATCAATTTAGCTTAAAGCAAAAGAAGGCAGCCGTAAACTAAGTTTCTAAAACATGTTAAAAATACACGTTAACGATATAGAGCTCGATTACGAAGATCATGGCGCAGGAGCTGTCCTTTTATTTCTTCATGGTCTAGGATCCACAAAAAAAGATTGGGACGCACAAGTCCCTTTCTTTTCCAAAACACATCGTGTTATTACGGTCGATTTAAGAGGTCATGGAAATTCTACAAAACCACAAGATGCGTATAGTGTAGAATTAATGACCGAAGATGTAAAGCAACTTCTTGATCAACTGAACATTAAAAAGGCAACACTAGTTGGCTTTTCAATGGGAGGTGCTGTGGCTTTTGAAATGGCAGCACAACATCCTGATTATTTAGAAAATTTGGTCATTGTAAATAGTGGTCCAGATTTTAACGACATGGGCAAAATTGGAGAGGAGCTTTTAGAGAACCGAACCGAATTCTTGGAAACCAAAGGATTGGCCGCATTAGCCAAAGAGATTTCATTCAATATGTTTCCTGAAGATCATCAAATTGAGTTGAGAAACGAATTTGAAATACGATGTAAAAACAACGATTATAATGCGTATTACAAATCTTTTGTTACGCTAATGGCTTGGGGCTTGGGAGACCGTATAAAAGACATAAAAACCAGAACGTTAGTCGTAGGCTCAGATATGGATTATACACCAGTTTCCTTTAAGGAAGACTACGTTAATACATTGCAAAATGCCACTTTAGTTGTGATTAAAAATTCTAGACATGGCGTTGTTATAGACCAACCTGAAGCGTTTAATATGGAACTTCGAAAATTTTTAAATCATGATGGATAAAACCGCTCTTATTACAGGAAGCACCAGCGGAATTGGTTTAGGCATCGCACGTCAATTTGCTAAAGAAGGCTATAACATAATGTTTCATGGTTTAGAATCCAATGGACAAGATATAGCCAATGACATTGGAAAACAGTACCATATTAAAGTCAGCTTTTCAAAGGCCAATTTATTACAATCTGAAGCCATTGAGACTTTAGTAAAGGAAGCCATAGATACGTTTGGAAGCCTGCATGTTTTAGTCAATAATGCAGGTATTCAATATGTGTCGCCAATTGAGGATTTTCCAAATACTAAATACGAAAACATAATTGCCATAAATATGAATGCTGTGTTCTACGCTTCAAAAGCGGTCTGGAAACAGATGAAAAAGCAAAATTTCGGAAGAATAATCAATGTATCATCTGTACATGGTATAAGAGCGTCAGAATTTAAATCGGCTTATGTAACGGCAAAACATGGGGTAATTGGAATGACCAAAGTATTAGCGTTGGAAGGCGCTAAATTTAATATCACTTGTAATGCTATATGTCCTGGATATGTCAAAACACCTTTGGTGGAAGGTCAGATAAAAGACCAAGCCAAAGCGCATAACATGACGGAAGACGAGGTTGTGGAAAAAGTAATGCTAAAAAAGCAAGCCGTTAAACAATTTGTGCCACTTGATGCTATTGCAGATATGGCCATTTTATTAGCCAAAGATAGTTCGACGACCATTACAGGTACATCATTTGTTTTAGATGGCGGTTGGAGCGCACAATAACAAGAGGTATGAAATTTATAAACTTCTGCTATTTATAAAATCATACTTTATTTAAAATTAGGCATCAGAAAAATTTTAAGTGTTAGTCAAAAATCCTGATGCCTTTTTTATTTAATCCATAGGAGGTATATCCTTTTGTTTTCTATTTATTACCGAGCATTAGAAGCTCACTGCAAACCACTTCGGTGATGTAGCGCTTTATACCATCCTTATCGTCCCAAGATCTTGTGGTTAGCTTTCCTTCAATAGCTACTTCTTTACCTTTGGTGACATATTTTTCAATGATCTCAGCCGTTTTTCCCCACGCTACGACGTTATGCCATTGCGTGTCATCAACTTTTTCGCCTTTTGCGTTTTTGTAACTATCGTTAGTAGCGATAGAAAATTTTGCTAAGGTTTTTCCGGATTCAAAATTGGTGATTTCTGGGTCTTTTCCTAAGTTACCAATCAACTGTACTTTGTTTTTAATGGTGTTCATAATTTCTAAATTTTTTAATGGTTAAACAGTTAATACTATCGAGTTCTTATGTTTCGACACTACAAAGCTATATGGGCTTGCAAATGTTAATCGGTATTTACATATTTACATACGTTTGTAATTAATTGTAACCGTTTAAAACCGCTTAATTGACTGCTAGTATTGATTTTGGTTGTTTTGTGTAAAGATTGGATTTATTGCGTATATTTATGTGTTAGCTACAATTTAACCAACCAGCGATTGAAAAAGAAATTAGTAGAATATACCATTTACAAATCAGCAGATGAATTCTATAAAACTGTCCGAACTGAATTAAATCGAAAAACATTCGGAAAGAAATTCAATCTATCAGGCGATTATCCAGATAATGGCGGAATTGATATTTATAGCACTATTTCGTTTGCAGTTTTTAAACCAAATCTTGGTCCATTAGTAAAACTGAATTTGAACTGCGTGAATACCAATCAAAACGGAACTGAAAGCAAACTGACTTTAAATCGTGTAAATGGAGCAACATATAAGATGCAGTTTTGGTTTATGATTTTATTTGTTGCACTAACTCTGATTATAGCATTGTATCAAATTATAATTGGAAATGACATTGGATTTGAAATGCTAATGTTACCGCTTTTTGGACTAATATATATTCTGATTATCGAACTGTTTTCTGAATTTACTATTAGCAGTCTGAATAAAAAAGTGGAAAAAATGTTAAACTCTGAAAAACTAAAATATAAAAAACTGTAGCTAACAAAGTACTGTGGATAAAAACAAGTAAAAACTCATTAATTTTTCACTAAAGTGCTTCTATAAGTATCATCATATATTAATCCTGATTTAGCAATTGCAAAGGCCTGTTTTAGTAGTTTATTACATACGGCTATTAACGCTAGTTTTTTACTCTTTCCTTTGGCTACTATTCGCTCATAAATTTCACGACAAGCCTTGTTACATTTGCAAGCATTAAAACTGCACATAAATAACAGATTCCGAAGCTTTTGATTGCCCATTTTGCTTATCCGAGCTCGTCCATTTACACTAGTTCCACTCTGCCTAATAACTGGTGTAAGTCCTGCATAACTGCATAATTCTGAGGCGCTGGTAAAGCGATCAAACCCTCCCGTTAATACCACTAACATCATGGCAGTTTTTGGTCCAATACCAGGTATAGATTTTAATCGTGTTAACAGATCTTGGTGTGATTGATTTACTAAATCCACCAACTTATCTTCTAACATTTTTGCCTCTTTCTCTAACTGTTTTAAACTACGTTTTAGAGACCTTACCACAGCTTTACTTGGTTCGCCCAAAACAGATTCCCCGTGTAACTTATTTTTAAGCATGGTGCTCTGTTTTGTATAGGTCGCTAAGGTTCTCACGATTTGAAGACACTCTATTTCATCTTTAGAATTGCCTCTCCAAAGGTTTAAATCTACTTGGCTAGCATAGTCGCAAATCAGTTTAGAGTCACTCTTATCTGTCTTTACCTTTGAGAGCTTCATCTGGATAAATCGTTTCACCGCTAAAGGATTCTCAACTGATAATTTGATACCTGATTCAAGTAAATAATAGGCTAATTGATAGTGGTAATAACCCGTAGCCTCCATAGCACAATGACTCTTTGAATCTAAGAGTTTTATAAACTTCCTAAAACCTGAAACGTTGTTTTTAAACTGATAGTAATTGCCGTCAGAGTCCGTAACATCGAACACCAAATGGCTAATGTCAATTCCAAAAAATTTAATACCTTTATTCATAACAAAATGTTTTTTATGAAAGGACAACCTACGCGAGTTTCTACGACTTAAAATCGAGGTCCGAAAGGCCTCATAGAACTGTACGAAATCTGTGTAGAAAAGAGAGGGGATTTTCAATGTTGACGAGATCTAAAGTCTCTGCGTGTATATTAACCTTATTCCTCTCTTTTGTCTTTTCTGATTAATCCTTAAATTTAAGGAATTGTAAACTTAAGAAGTACTGTGCTAAAAAACATTGCATATTTTAGGTTAACCGTTTGGTCGTTGCTTTGTTTGCTAGCATCTAATTTTCCTACGGATAATCCTCGCAATCAAGCTCGCAACGTTCCCTGCATATAACTGTGCTTCATTACCAGAAACCAGAAACTAATAATAAAATTCTTTAGAAAAATACGATTCGTGCTTTTAGATAAAAATAAAAATTAGAATCTTATAGATCTAACTGACATTTGATATGCTATTCAACAACCTAAAGTTGTTGATTCCTTATAAAATTCTGTTATCTATCGCTTTTCATATTTTTTAAATCCAAATATGAATAATTTAGCTTTAGATTTAACATTATGAAAACCAAAATAAGAACGATTAAAGACATTAACATGACCCAAGGATTAAAACTAGTATTGACGATAGGATTCATTATTTTCTTTCAACAATTTGTAAAATCACAGGACAAACATAATCAACAGTTTTTACAAAAAGTAGGTGTTTTGGATAGCCTCTATTCCAAAATATTAGACGAGTCAAGAAAGATTTATGTGCAATTGCCTGCCAGTTATACCCCTGAGAAAAGTCAAAAATACCCTGTAGCATATGTATTAGATGGAGAAATGTTTCTTCCCATAGTCAATGAAGTGCAAAATTTTTATAGCGGTGGTTTTACGCCTGAAATGGTACTAGTTGGTATCTCGAATGATAAAAATAGAGTAAGAGACTTAACCACTTCAACTATAACCACTAAATATGGGATGCCTTTTAATGAAAAAAATGGGGAAGCCAATAATTTTAGAAAATTTATCGAGACCGAACTGATTCCTTATGTAGAAAACAAATATCCGGTTACCAATTATAGAACACTAATTGGTCATTCTTATGGCGGTTTGTTTACTATTTCTACACTAGTTAATCAACCCAATTTATTTGCAAATTATTTAGCCATCGACCCAAGCCTGGATTGGGACGACCAAAAACTATTAAAAGAAGCCCAACAAGTATTTGCTAAACAGAATTATAAAAACAAAGCTCTATTTATGTCATTAAATGGACAATTACATATGCAGAACTCGCAAATAACCATAGACAATGTAATGCAGGATACAACAGATTTCACTTTGTTTTCCCGTTCGAATATTGCCTTTTCGAACATGGTAGAAGAAAATGCAAAAAACGGATTATCTTTTGAATGGAAATTTTACCCCAGAGATATACATGGAACAATTCCTTTTCCATCTCTCATGGACGGCTTAATTTTACTTTTTGAATGGTACCAAATGGAAAATACGGATAAAATTAATTCATTTAACACGTCAAAAGATGAGCTTTTTAGTATTATAAAATACAGGGAAGAGAAACTCAAAAAACATTTTGGATATGCTGAACCACCGTATCCAGAAGATCTATTAAATATGTCAGGTTATATGAATATGGACATGCAACAACCTGAAAAGGCCAAAATGTACTTTGAGCTTGCCACTGAGTATTATCCTGAAAGCGCGAACACTTATGATTCTATGTCCGAATACTATGAAGCACAAGGAGACTTTGCTAATTCAATTAAATATGTAACTAAAGCTTATGAATTAAGTGGTAACGATTTCTACAAGAAAAGAATCGAGGAACTTAAAAGAAAATAACTGAGGCTAACATTTTGTATAAGTAATGGCAGGTGATGTCATAAATTTCATATTTTATCCCACTCAAACAGAGTAGTGGTCTGATAGTAAACTACCACGCAATCTGCCACTACTCATACAATTTAACGTTAGAGCCAATATAGACCAACAGATGAAAACAAAAATCACAATCTTACTATCAACACTAATTCTGGTTTTGTCATGCAAAGCTTCGATGGAAGAAACCGCTGACTTAAATGATCAAAATTGGATTCATGGTTCTGAAAACTGTGAAGATAATATGGACCCACCAATTCAGGTAGTTCAATACAATAGTCATACTTGGATTTTACGTCAAAACAAGTGTACAAATTACGAAGCACCTTTTATGTTCCTATTTTTTGGAAATGACAAAGCATTATTAATGGATACTGGAGCTACTGAAGAGGGTGATATTTTTCCTCTTTATGAAACTGTAAAGGAAATTATTAACAATTGGTCTGAAAAAAATGGAGAAGTTGAATTAATAGTTGCTCATACTCATAAGCATGGAGACCATTATGCTGGCGACGGACAATTCAAAGGAAAACCGAACACCACTGTAATCGGTCATGAGGTTGAAAATGTACAAAATTTTTTTAAGATAAAGAATTGGCCTCAAGAAATCGTAGATTATGATTTAGGAAATCGTATGATGAAAATAATACCTATTCCTGGACATCAAGCGTCTTCAATTGCTGTTTATGATACTTCCACCAAAATTCTTTTGACTGGAGACACCTTTTATCCTGGTAGACTATATATAAAAGATTGGAATGCTTTTAGAATAAGTATTGAACGACTTGTGAAATTCACTGACAGTAATGAGGTTTCAACGCTACTTGGAAATCACATTGAAATGACTCAAACAGCTGGCGTTGATTACCCCATGGGAACTATCTACCAGCCTAAAGAACATCAACTTCCGTTAAGTATACTAACATTAAAAGAACTTTCAAGCGCTCTAACAAATTTGGGAGATACACCAACAAAAGAAGTACATAATAGCTTCATAATATTTCCTGTCAATTAAAAAATACTGGCCCTAGCAATGAGTATAAGTCATTGCTAGTTAGAGCCTACTTACGAATCCCGATAGCAATAGGGACGGAATTTCTATTCGTCGTGATTTATTTGCTAACTTAAATGCTTAAACGCGCAACGACACGAGCAAAGCGAACTGGCGAAGCAAATCCTACATTAAAACGTTGCATTAATTAGAACATGTAACATTTAATTAGCCCTATAGTCTTATAGAGAAACCCAAACATTGAAAGTAATAAAAATTTTAGTGTCCGTTTTATCAATCATCTTGATTGGTTCCTGTAAACACAAGGTGGCCAATACATCTAAAGCAGAAATGATTGCCACCATTAACCAAATCCATTAAAGACAGCGGAATTAAAACATGGAATAAACTCATAGAATTCGTAAAAAAATTACCCTACGAACGCCATACCAATCGAACAGATTTCGGACTGGTAATCAGTGAAAAAAAAGGCAGTTGCAGTTCAAAACATGCGCTCTTAAAAAAAGTGGCAGACCTCAATAATATCGACAATATTAAACTTATTCTTGGTATTTACCGAATGAACCGATTTAATACACCAAAAATAGGAAATGCGCTTTCAGATAGTGCGTTAGATGATATGCCAGAAGCCCATTGTTATCTAAAAATAGATGGTAAGAGTAGAGATTTTACATCATCTCAGTCCAATTTCAAAAAAATAGAAAACGACATCATTACTGAAGTTGAAATTGTTCCAGAACAGGTTGTCGAATTTAAAGTGGATTATCATAAACAGTATTTAAAGCATTGGATTTCAAAACATCATATGAATTAAAGTTTTAGCGAGATTTGGGAAATTAGTGAAAAATGCATTGCAAATTTGAGCAATTCTTAATCATACAAATGAAAGGATTGATATCGAGCTCAAAGAAACTGAAATACCACAAGCTTCATAAAATAATGGCTTAACGCTAATCCTAAATTAAGATTTTATTTGCTAAATTAGAGGGTTGAACCTGCGTAATTTAAGGAACGCTTTGGTCAAAATATAAAACAATACTATGTACACAAGAAAAGTTTTCAAAATAAAGGACATGGCAAAATGGACTCGTTTTGAGACCTTTTTGTTTATTGGTATTATTACAGCAGTTGTAGCATTATACTATTTTTTTGATTTAGCATGGTTAAAAATTCCATGGACACCGTTAGCTTTAATTGGTACAGCCGTGGCTTTCGTAATTGGTTTTCAAAATAATTCTGCTTACGGTCGAATTTGGGAAGCGCGAAAAATTTGGGGAGGCATTACAAATACCTCGAGAACGTTTGGAATGTATGTTCAAGATATGGTAAACAATGACTACGCTACCGAAAAACAATCAAAAGAAGCGCTGCAACAAGAAATAAAAACACTTACCTATAGACATATTGCATGGATGACTGCATTAAGGCATGCGATGCGAGTTTCTAAGCCTTGGGAAACCGTAATGAACGAAAAAACCAACAAAGAATGGAGTAAAAAATCGAGTCCACCAGAACGGAACTCCACTGTTGAAGACGATCTGAAACCTTATCTTTCTAAAGAAGATTTAGACTATGTAATGAGCAAAAACAATAAGCAAACCGCCATGCTTTATTTGCAATCGCATCATCTTCAACGTTTGAAAGAAAAGCATATGATCTGGGAATTTTCCTTTTTGGAACTGGAAGGTATCTTACAGGAATTATTCACGCTACAAGGACAGTCAGAACGTATTAAAAATTTTCCATATCCACGTCAATTTGCGACTTTAAATCATTATTTCATGTGGATCTTTGTCTTGTTATTACCATTGGCAATTGTTCCGCAATTTGCTGAAATTGGAAATGATATGAGTGCTTCCCATCCTACTATTGGAGGGCTTTTCATTTGGATTTCAATCCCTTTTTATGTGAGTGTCGCTTGGGTTTTTCACACTATGGAACGTATTGGTAGAACAGGAGAGAACCCATTTGAAGGCTCTGCAAATGATGTTCCGATTTCTACAATGGCTCGTGGCATTGAAATTGATTTAAGACAAAATTTAGGAGAATCATTGGAAGACATTCCAAAACAGTTTCCTGAGATTTATGATACGCAGATGTAGGACGATCATAGACATTTCAAAATGTTAAAAATGGTGAGTCTTACAACTACGCATCAGACGACATGTTATAGCCATCTATTTCATAAATACTTCTTTTTTTAAGCTATTATCGAATTCAATATTAGACCAATTAACTAAAATCCAAGGCCCATCAGTTACGTCAGCATTCCAAGTAGATTTTTTGTATTTACGCTTACTAGGAATTAAGAAACCATCAACCTCTTCATAATCCATTTGCATGAGAAACGGTTCTTCCATAACCCCAAAATCGGCTACCGTAAATAAGAACTGATCCACTAATCCCGTTTCCTTGTTGATGTAGAGCTGATAAATATCAGTTGGTTTCTCATTTTTTGATTCAAAAGATACGTTTACAATATCAAAAGTTTTTAGATTGACTTCTTTTTCTCCTAAATAGTCATAATTCAAATTTGGGTCTAAAAGTTTTTGAAACATGGTAAACCAATAAAAGTTGGTTGGTCTACTAAACATCACTCTTTTTAATGCCGTTGTATCGTTAACTAATTTTCCGTTAACCTTTAACCAATAGTCTTTACCGTTATAGGCTTGCTCCATGGTGCCTTCAAGTTGCGGTAAAGTGCGTTGGTGTTGTTTGTATTTGCCATAGGACAATTCGCCTTCAAAAATGTACTTTTCTGTTGAAATGTCTGCCTTACCATCTGGTGTTGTATACGTGTAAGTGTACACCACATCCTTTTTTGACCTTAGTTTTTGATAATTACCGACTTTTTCGACCATATGGTATACCAATTCATGGCCTTTATTTTGAAAATTAATGATAGCTTCTTCTTTCACGGTTTGCACTTCTATTTCTTTTTTTGAATTGTCTTTGCAACTCATAATGGCTAAAAGAGCGCCAAATACGATGATTCTGGTTTTATAGTTCATTTTTATATATTTTTAAAGTTGATTTTAAAATTTACCTATTCTTAATTATCTCTAAGATTTTAGTAGGTTCTAAGCGCTCTGTATAATCCTCAGGAACAAAACTGTAGATAACCTCTCTATCTTTATTTACAATATAAGTTGCTGGCATTGGTAGTTCAAAATCGGTATTGCCATTATGACTTGCTACATCAATACCAAATTCGTTGTAAACGCCTTGCAAATCTTCCGGTAACTGAAAGACTAATCCCAGTGATTTTGCATAAGCGTTATCAATGTCGCTTAATACTGAAAATTTTAATTCGTTTTTCTCTGAGGTGGTTAATGAATTATCAGGTGTTTCCGGTGATATTGCGATTAATTCTGTATCCAATGCTGTTAATTCAGGAAGTATGTCTTGCAAAGCTTTTAATTCCATATTACAATAGGGACACCAACCACCTCTATAAAATGAGATGACTAAAAAGTTGGATTGAAACTGTTTTAGAGAGCTAGGCTTGCCTTCAACATCCTTTAAGGTGAAAGCTGGCAATTTTTGTCCTTTTGTTAACGCTGTTGCACTCAAATTTTGAGATTGAAGTGCAGCGGTGCTGTTTTGCATTATGGCATGCTTATCTGCCGGAATAGCTTTAGCACTATTGGTTTTTCTTTCTGCTAATTGGTCTGTGAGGTTCATTTTTTTATGTTCTTAATTACTATGCTTACTAGTTTTATGCAGCCTGTGGTTCCCAAGCATATTTTTGAAACGCTTTATCAACAGGTGTATTGGCAATGTGATTAGTATAATTGCTTATCACTTTCTGAGATATACCTAAAATAACCTCTAGGACTTGTCTCTCTTCATAACCTGCTTTATAGAATGCGTTTAGATCTTCTTCTGTAACGTTGCCACGATTTCTTACTAACTTTAATGTGAAATCGTGTAAGACCTGTAATTTTTCAGATGGCATAGGGTTTCGGTTTCTTAAGGCTTCTGAAAGCTCTGGATTAACTTTCATCATATTAGCAATCCCAGTATGTGCTGGTACACAGTAATGGCATTCGTGCTCTACATTGATGGTTTGCCATACAACGGTAAGCTCTTCGTCATTAAATGAGGAATCTGAAAATAAGCTGTGTAATGTTTTATAAGCCTCTAAAATTTGAGGTGATGAGGCTAAAACTCCATGAAGTCCAGGTAACATTCCAAATGCTTTTACAGATTGTTTTAGTGAAGCTTTACTTTCTTCTGGTGCTGATTCGATAGTGTTTACTTTTAAAGTTGTCATAGTTTTGAGTTTTATTACATGTTAAATAACTAAACAAACGTTTAGTTATGGATTAAAAAAATATTATAGATTTTTAAATGTCATTTCGATATAGTCTTCTATTTCCTTTTGGGTATTTACTCTAGATGCAGCTGCCAAACCGTGTTTCGCCAATAGCAAAAAGTTGGCTTGTTTTAATATTGTAGCTTCATCTTTATCAGAATTCAATCTTAATTTATCAATGAATAATTGTTTTAGATGGTTCATAAAAGAACTCATTTCTTCATTAATCAATACATCTTGCTTATCTGAGAACTCATTATAGGTATTTGTTACTAAACAGCCTTTTTCATTCCCCTTAGTATTGGAAATTTTTATAGAATTGTAGAAAAAGGTTTTTATATCTTCAAGGCCATTATGAGAATTCTTAAACTCCTCGAAAATAGAATTTACTTTTTTTTTATAACTCTTTAAGCTTTCAACAAATAAACCATGCTTGTTTCCAAAACTGGAATAAATCGAAAACTTATTGATGCCCATTTCTTGTTCGAGCATTTGCATGGTTGTAGCTTCATAACCATTTCGCCAGAACAAGTGCATTGCTTTGTCGAGTACTGCAGCTTCATTATATTTTTTAGTCCTAGCCATTGTTTCTAATTACAGCACAAAACTAACCGATTGGTTAGAAATAACAAACTAGTTTAACTTTTATTTTAGAATTTAAATGTATTTAGTTGATTTCGAGAAGTGAAGTTTGAAGGTGGTGCTCTCCATATCTAGTTCAAATATGGTAGTTGTGTAGTTAGCAACTAATTTAGTAATCAAAAAATAACCCAAAAAAATTCCGAAGGAATTTTCTAAATGAGCAACGTCCAAATAAATTTGTAATACATGTTTTTGACAAATGTTTTTTATTTCGTTCCAATTAATTTTCTAGCATTTTCGTGATTTGGCCACTTATCAGCTTTCATAAATATTCCAATTTGTTGAATCCAGTATTTTTTGTTTTGAATATTGCTAATTAATAATAATTCAGAACTATGTTGATTTGGCAATTTACTAATATTCTTTACCGTTGATAGCTTAGCAAAAGTCAGAGCTAAAGTTTCTTTCGTTAGTTTTAGCGATTTTAGATTTTCGGGTAGAATGTCGAGTGTGCAAAATAAGGAATAATATAAATTATATAATTCTTTATAATTCAACGAATTCGGTAATTTTAGATTCAGATAATCATAAAGTATTTCGGCGCTTTCTGTTTCAATTTCTGCCAATTTTTGTTCTATCATTTTCTTTTCAGCAAGACGTTCTCCTTTCCAGAAAAATCGTTTTCCAATTTTTCTTAAATGCTTATGCCATTCAATGTCAGTTGTTAATTGACCTTTACGTTTATTTCCCATAATCAGAAAATTGTTGCCAATTGTCTCGTTTAACCGTCAGTTGCGGCTTAAAAGTTAAACAATCTTTCGGAAGAAACCGAAGATAGCAATTCCGAGTGGATTTGAACGCAGTCGGATTTGCCGTAATTACGGTTATATATACAACTTTTTCATCGGTAATATAATAATCCAACAGTCTTTTAAAAAAGTTAATTCTGCAGCTTTAATTCATTTATTCTATTCAGTTTTATCAGTGGCTTTGTCATTCCGCAATTCAATTAGGTAAACTTGCGTATTTGCCATATTTGGTCGATATAACCAAAATCTAAATCTTTTTGTTTTAAGTGAGTAAGATAGAAACTCTAATTCTTCTAAAGCCGTTATGTTAAAAATTTCGTTAATTCAAATGACCTATAATTTGTTATATAGTCACATTTATTACTCATTTCCCGCAAATAATTCAGGTTATGGTAAGATTAGTGTTAGCGTTATCCCGTCAAGATAAATTTTTTATAATATAATTGGAAGGAGCATATATTTACTACAAAATTATTGAAAGAGGGAAATAATGAGGGATTAAGCTACTTTCTTTAATAAATCAAAACAAGGACATTTTTTACAACGCTTGTTTTCAGATTTTTTATACTTTTTACAGCATTTGGACTTTACGTTACCAAGCGATTCTGCACCAGAAGCTTTAAGAACTTTAAGCCGTTCTTTCTTTAACTTTTTATTTTTCTTCTTTTTGCCCATCTTCAGTTTCCTTGAAAAAGGAAATCTTATAAATTTGAAAACAAAAATAGTTATTTATACTTAATCTAAATAAATTTTAACATTTTAAGCGCCAGGTGTTTCCGCAGCTGAGCTTATAGTAAGTTGCTGTATGTCCCTGTCAAATAAATATAAACCACCTTTGTCATCTCCTATCATTTTAACTTTATCTAAGATGGTTCTTGCCATAGCTTCTTCTTCAATTTGCTCGGCAACATACCACTGTAAGAAATTGTGTGTGGCATAATCTTTTTCCTGTAAGGAGATGTGAACCAATTCGTTGATGCTTTCAGATACAAATATTTCATGTTCCAAAAGTTTTTCAAACATTTCCTTATAGGATTTATGCTTTACGTTGGGTGCATTCAATTCAGAAACATGTGCTTGTCCGCCACGTTCGTTAATAAATTTCACAAGCTTAAGCATGTGCTCGCGCTCTTCGTCAGATTGGCTGTACATAAAACTAGAGATGCCTTCCAGTCCCTTAACTTCTGCCCAAATAGCCATCGCTAAATAAATTTGCGAAGATTCAGCTTCAATTCTCACTTGTTTGTTCAATGCGGCTTCTATGGATTTTGATAACATAATTTCTGGGTTTTACACAAAGATAGTTAAAACACCAGTAAAGCTTTTATAGGCTATTGCTTTTATTAACAGTATTATGTAGTCATCTATTTCTTAATCAGCTTAAAATTAAAAACGATAGCAACCTCTTCAGATAATTTATTCTTTACAATTTTAGGAATCTCTATCTCGAAGTCCGATACCATGACTTTAAAACTGCCAGATATAATAATGTTATCCTCTTCAATTTTCAGTATAATGGGAAGAGAATTCAGGACTTTAGTAACGCCGTGAAATGTGAGTGAACCATCAATGGTCATTTCGGACTCGGTTTCACTTAAATTAGAAAGTTCAAAATCGTTTATTTTACCTTTGAATATCGCTTTGGGATAACTATCGGATTCAGCATAATTTTCGTTAAAATGCTCTTCCATCAAAGCGTTTTTAAATCTAAATGCTTTGACTAGAGCTAAAGCGGCAAATTCACCATTTTCAGTATTTAATATCGCAGTAACCGATTCGTTTTTTGCGGCTACTTCTTCAAAAGAAGGCACGGAAGCCTCAAATGAGAGTTCGCCAGTCTTGGTTAAATATCTATTTTGACTTGTAGCGATTGTGCCAGTTAATAGCAGTAATAAACCTATAATTTGTCTCATAATTCGCTAATTTTCTATTAATCCGTCCGCTTCCCATTGGATAACGAGGTCTATTAAATTTTGTGGTAATCTTGGCCCACCAAATGGCATTACAAACCCTAAATCTGTAGAAGAGATTCGGTTGATTAATCCTCTATTTTCAACAGCATCCTTTACATTAGCGTAGGTGGTTAATGGCATTGGTGCTCCGTTTTCTGGCGGATTGTTATGGCAAAAAACACAGTTATTATCAATAATGGTTTTTATATGGTCTTCATAATTTATCAAATCTTCACTGATAATATCTTCTGTTAAATCGTCCTCATTTACATACGAACAATTGTAAAGTGAGACAACCACTAAAATGTATAAAAGTTTTTTAAGTTTCATAGTTTTTCTTTTGTTAAAACACACGGCTTAAGTTAAACCCAAAATAAATATTACCATCGGTCCAATCTCCTGTGGCTTGGCCTAAAAACCCGTTGGTATTCATGGCTTGCGCATTTGAGAAATGCATTTGAAACACATGGCCACCAGTTTCTAAATCGAAACCAATAGACAACGGATTTTTAAATGGTGAGTTTTCGGCTCGGTTTAAATGCCAGCCATAATCGACGTTGATGGACCAACGTTTCGCTAATTTTTGTCGTCCTCCAAAACCTATAGCATACTGTGAGTTGTGTTGCTCGTTGTAAGCCACAAAATTGTCGTGGAAAAAAGTTGGTGCTAATTCCAACGACAAATTTGAACTTAATTTTCTCGATATTAACACTTGTACAGTGTAACTTAAGCGATCTTTAAATTCTAACTTTGGTAAATTTTCCTGTTCTAATGCGGAATTTATAAGTATGGAATTAAAGCCAACAATAGTAAATGGAAATCCATTATCTTTTTGTCTAACTAATCTATATTTTGCTGAAGTTTCATAAATTTTTTGAAACGAACTTCTAGAAACGCCAATGTTAAGAGCATCGGTAATGCCATATACAAAATTCAGTCTGGTAACAGCATCATCTAATCCAAAGAAGCTATCAAATCCATTTTCTATACTTCCAAAACGATGCGAAACAATAAAGGTCAACTCCTTCTTTGCAACAAGTTTTGTAGATTCAAAATTTACAATTTTCAAACCTTTAAAAGCAGCTGTGGCGTAATTATTAATTACAGAATCGGTGTTAATTTCACTTAATAAATCATCGTCTTGAGCGCTTAAAAATAGGCATGACAATAGTAGTGAACATATAAAAGTATATTTCATGATGCTATTGGATATAAAAAAGGGTTTTGGTCTCTTTCTTAGAGTGCTTTAGTTTTTAATAAAACGTTTGGTTTCTACACTATTTTCTGTAGCGATTTTTATCAAATACATACCACTAATTAAATTTGAAACATCAAGTTGTAAAGCATCACTAGAATTAATACTCTGGCTTATGACTTCCTTACCTAAAATATCATATATACCTATCGTTCCGTTAATAGCGCTACGGTTAATAATAATATTTAAAGTGGTTGAAGTTGGGTTTGGGAACAGTTCTATTTGGCTGATGGTCTCAAAATCGTCAACACCAAGTGTAACCCAAAATGCAGCACCATTTTGTGTGCCATCTCCATTATATTCAAAAGGAGGCGAAACATTTACAAAACTACCAGCATCCCACACGCCAGCTCCAACAGCTGTAGATTCCCTTTGGTGACCTGCACTTCCCCATTGAAGGTAATCTATCATGGCATTAGAAGATCCAAAACCTTCCGAATTTGTGGTGTACAATCCAAATTCGCCATCTGCAACAGCAAAGTTTATAGTACTTCCTATATTCACTTCCTCGCCTGGATCTAAGCTTGCTGTACTTGTCATATCACTTACTTGGGCATACATCGGAAAATTACAAAACCAATATCCAGAAATTGGGACGTTACTAGACCCAAAGTTTTTAAGGGTTACAGAGTTTGTAGCTGGATCTAGTCTCAAGATTCTTACTTGAGCGGTTAAATTCGAAAAGCAAAATGTAGCGATAAGCAACAGTAATGCCATTTTTAGTGTGTAATTTGTTTTCATAATATTTAAATTTAATTGGTTAATTTTTAGTATTAATAATGGTGCATTGATCTAATTTCACTTGTTCCAGTAAGTCATCGTAGCCAATAACACGTCCTTTTATTTTAAGTTTTGAATTTTGTTGTATTGAAGCTTCTAAGGCTTCCGAAAACTGACAAAACACTTTATCGTCTAATGTAACTTCCGTTGTATTTATTTCTGAAATGCGACCAGAAACCTCAATAGTTTTGTTTAAATAGGTCGCTTCAGCGGTTTTTAAATCATTCGAAAATTGGTTCCCAATGGCACTTGCTGATATTATGAATTCTGCCGTTTCATCTTCAATAGTTCTATGGTCTTGAAAGATATAGTTGTATCCAGCAATTACAGAAATAATTAGAATACCGAAAATGATAAGTTTTTTAAGCATGTTTTAGTTTATTAAGTTAAAATGGCTTCAGAGCTTCTAAACTGAGAAGCCATTTACTAGAATCAATCAAATGCTTAACTCAATCCAACCAATGGGCATTTGATACAGTGGAGTTTTTCTTTTTCATCTAGTTTTTTTGAAAAACCAATGTATCGGTTCCACCATTTCCGCCACTAATATCAATAAGACTTAATGTGGTATCGGTATGGGACACCACATCCCAATCGTCATTCAAATCTTCAAAATCATTGCTTTCTGGCACAGGAAAGGAGATATTAAAATCAATATCATCGTCATCATTACTGTCGTCACTGCTATTGCTGCTATCTGTTACAGACCAAGTACCAGAATAAGACGTTGTACCATTTGTTGCAGATAAAGTTCCATCTGTGCTAAAGGTGAAGTTATAGCCGTTAAAATCATTTGTTTCGTCACTACCCGAATCGATATAACTTGTAATGCTCCAAGTACCAGATTCTACATCAGTTTCAATTTGTGCAATTTCTTGTGAATTATTGTTTTGATTATTGCCATCATCGTCCGACGAACAAGTGGAGGACAGTAAAGAAAAACTCATCATGAGTAAAATGCCATAAAAAAATTCGCTTTTCATAATAAAAAATTTAAAAATTAGTTACAATCATTTTCATAGCGTAAGCGATCGTCATTGCCTACTCTTAAATCAATTTTGGTTTCGTCACTACAATTCTCAATCTCGTGAACAATCCAATTATTATTGCATAACGGTAAACTAGGGACATCAATTAAAACCTCTAAATTATTTCCAAAACCACTAGTTGTCCATGTGCCATAAACGGTTACAGCATTCCAATTAACGGACATTGTTCCGTCCGTAAAGAAATTAAAATCATACCCATCATATATATCATCGTAGTCGGTATCGTTACGCTCTAATTTATCGACTTGCCAATTGGTACAACCCGTTAATAAGGTTTCAACTTGAGTAGGTGTACAGTCGTCACAATCATCATCGTTATAATCGTAATCATCATCTTCATCGCAAGTATCTTGGGCATTTTCAATCGCAATTTCCAATGCATTGAGGTTATTGATAACGAGTTCTGAATTATCAGAAAGTATAACTGTAATAGGAAATTCTATAGTGATGATATCATCGTCATCTATATCATCAATGAATCCATAAAGTTGACCGTCGTTTTCCAGGGTTATGGTATCTAATAATTCGTTGTTTGAATTGAACAAGAAAGCGGTAATTGGATACTGAAAATCTAAGCATTCAATGTCATCATCGGCAACATTTTCACCATTACAGGAATTGACATAGTTATTTAGGGCTGTAGTATTTGAAATTTCAATTTCAGTATAATCCGCTAAGGTTATAGTGATGGGAAACACGATTTCCAAGGCGTCATTATCGTCGTCAGCTTCTTCAAAAACACATTCAATAATGGCATAATCGTCTTGGGAATTAATAGTGATTTGTGCTCCGTTAACAGTAACCGTAAAAGGAAAAGCAATAGCAAAGCAATTGGCGCGATCCACAATGTTATCTACTGAACCATCATTTGTAGCTGTGCGCTGCATCAATAAAGCAACATTAGAATTTGAAGTTAGGGTTTCATCTTCTGGCGCTTCAATAAATTCTGTCTCTTCTTTTCTACAGGACGTAAAAATGAGACTCGTTAAAAAAAGCAATAAAATTGAAACTCGTAATATCATGGTGGCTATAATTTGTTGGATGCCATTTAATATATAACAATTGAGTTGTAAAAACTACTGAATGTTTTTTAAAAAAATATTTCAATACCTTTAGGGCAAACTAATGTAACTTGGCAAAACATTTGGACGAAAATATTTGTGAAAGCTCTTCTTTTGAGCGTGTTTACAATAAATACGCAGACGATTTACACGATTTTTTGTATTACAAATACGGCGCACAATTTAACCCTAAAGACAAGGTGCAGGATACCTTTATGAAACTTTGGGACAATTGTAAAAAAGTAACCTTCGCCAAAGCAAAATCCTTCTTATTTACCATTGCCAATAATATGATGCTCAATGAATTTAAGCACCAAAAAGTCGTTTTAAAATATCAAAAAATAAAACCGAAACATTATACCAGTGAAACACCTGAATTTATTCTAGAGCAACAAGAGTATTTAGAAACATATAACAAAGTGCTTTCAAATTTAAAAGAAGAACAACGTGTCGCTTTTTTATTGAGTAAGGTTGAAGGAAAAAAGCATAGTGAAATTGCTGAACTTCTAGGTGTAACCCAAAAAGTAGTTGAATATAGAATTTACAGTGCTTTCAATATGCTTAAAAAAGAACTTAAGGGATTTAAGATAAAATAATCAGGAGAATGGAAACCTAAGTTGTTATATCACTAGGGAATATGTTATGGAAGAAGACGATTTATTAAAAAAATGGTTGAACAACAACCTCACAGATGCTGAAGAAAAAGTATTTAGTGAGCGCAACGACTATGCCTTACATCAAGACATAATTGATAAAGCGCAATATTTTAAAGCGTCTCATTTTTCTAAAGTTGATGATTTTAAAACCTTTAAAAAAGCCTACGAAAATACACCAACAGTAAACCGTTTACATTGGATAAAACCACTGCTTCGTGTTGCCAGTATTTTGATTATAGGTGTTGCTGTCTATTTTACAGTTTTCAATTCAGATAAAGTAGAAACTCAAACTTTAGCTAGTGAACAAGCTACTATAAGATTACCAGATTTATCTTCCGTGACTTTAAATGCAGATTCTAAAATTGTCTATGATAAGGACATTTGGGCTAAAAAGCGACAATTAAACCTTGAAGGCGAAGCTTATTTTAAAGTCACTAAAGGACAAACGTTCAGTGTGATTACGAACAATGGTATAGTAACCGTAGTTGGTACGGAATTCAATGTAAAATCCAGAACTAATTATTTTGAAGTCACCTGTTATGAAGGTAAGGTCAGCGTAACGTCAGATACTATAAAAAGGCAATTGACAGCTGGAGAAACGTATCGTATTTTAAACCGTACTTTTACTGAAGCACAAACATTAGCGTCGCAACCCAATTGGACCAATCAAAGAAGTGCGTTTAAAGCCGTTCCGCTCAAGCATGTTATTGAAGAGTTAGAACGTCAATATAATATTAAAGTCAGGCTTAAAAATGCGGATAATACGAGATTGTTTACAGGAGCATTTGTTCACAATAATCTCGAAAATGCCCTAATATCAATTACTAAACCTATGGATTTAACCTTTAAAATTAGTGCACCCAACCAAGTTCTAATTTATGGCGAAACCAAATAGATGCTACATTTTAATCCTATTTTTAAGTCTTTTTTTCGCTCATGAAACTAAGGCACAGCATACCAACGAAAAATTACCACTCATTGAAATCCTAAACACCTTAGAAACACAATTTAATATTCAGTTTAATTATGCTGAAGATGCGATTTCTGATGTAAAGATTATTCCACCACCAAAACGTTTAGATCTAAACGAGGTTTTATTTTATTTAGAAGAAAAAACAGATTTCGTTTACAGCATAACCATTGACAAAATGATTTTAGTGGTGGCTAAAAATTCAAATGAAAAACTTCAAAAATTATCTGAAGTCATGGTTTCTGGTTATATCGTAAACGGCATCAATAAGTTGAAAAATGGTGCTTTTGAGATTGATATTTCCGATTTCGATATCCTTCCAGGTTTAATAGATACAGATGTCTTGCAAGCCGTACAGGCTTTTCCAGGTATTCAAAGTAGCAACGAAACCGTGTCGAATATTAATATAAGAGGTGGTACGCATGATCAAAATTTAATACTTTGGGATGACATTAAAATGTACCAATCTGGTCATTTTTTCGGATTGATTTCCATGTTCAATCCGCAGATTACCCAACGCGTCACCTTAACAAAAAATGGTTCTGGCACTGAGTTTACCGATGGTGTTTCTGGCACTATTGCCATGCAAACCGATAGTGAAGTGAATAAAAATTTTAACGGCAGTTTAGGCATTAATTTTATAGATGCCAATGGGTTTGCTGATGTGCCCATTGGCAACAAATCATCACTTCAGGTAGCCGCACGTAAATCGATTAGTGATTTCACGGAAACACCAACATATAATAATTTTTTCGAACGTATTTCGCAAGATACGGAAGTGGAAACTAATGATATGAACATTGTAAACTCTAACAAAACATTCGATTTTTATGATGTGTCTTTACGATGGCTTTATAAGATTAATGCCAATGAAAAACTACGCGTAAACTTTATCAATGTTGCCAACCAATTGGTGTTCAATGAAAACATGGTTGTTAATTCGGACGAAAATTCCAGAAAAAGTAGTTTAACCCAAAACAGTATAGCAGGAGCTGTTTTATATTCAAAAATTTGGAATAGAAAATGGCAAACCGCATTAGAAGTCTATGAAACGGACTATAAACTAAAATCCATAAATGCAAATATTTTAGAAGAGCAACGTTTTCTTCAAGAAAATAAAGTGTCTGAAACCAGTATTAAATTAAAAGTAGACTATAAGCTTAGTGACGACTTAAAATGGCGAAACGGTTATCATTTTGTTGAAACCCAGATCACCAATTTAGATGATGTGGATCAGCCGATTTTTAGAAATTTAGTGTCCAAAGTTCTAAGAACGCATGGTGCTTTCTCACAGCTTTCCTACCAATCAAAAGATAGAAATACCAATCTAAACGCAGGTTTAAGGTATAATTATATGGGGAAGTTTAATAAGCATTTGTTGGAACCGAGATTAAGTGTTTCGCATCAATTCATGGAACATTTTTCTGTTGAAGTGTTAGGGGAATTTAAACACCAGAACACCTCACAAATCATAAATTTCCAAAATGATTTTTTGGGTGTGGAAAAACGACGTTGGCAATTATCAAATGACAGCGATATTCCTATTATAAAGAGTAGGCAAATTTCAGCAGGAGTTTCATTTAATAAAAACGGTTGGTTGGTGAGTGCAGAAGGCTACTATAAAAACGTAAAAGGCATCACAACCCAAAGTCAAGGATTTCAAAACCAATATGAATTTACTAAAACTGCTGGCAATTATGAGGTTCAAGGCATTGATTTTATTGTTCGCAAACAATTTAATCAATTCAATTCATGGTTGAGTTACGCCTATATGAACAGCGATTATACGTTTCAGTCCTTACCCGAAAATACATTTCCTAGTAATTTTGATGTCACACATGCTATTGCTTTTGGCACGAATTACAGCTCAAACCACCTTAAAGTTTCGGCAGGTTTAAATTGGAATTCCGGACGTCCAAAGACTAATCCTGTGGCTGGAAATGAAATTATTGATAACACTATTAATTATGAAGCTACCAATTCTAGTCAAATAGAAGACTACTTAAGGGTCGATATTTCGGCATTATATGATTTCAAATTGAGTAAAACGACAACGGCTAATTTCGGGATCGCTATTTGGAATCTTTTGGATAAAGAGAATATTATTAATTCATTTTATAGATTTAATAATGGTGTTGTAGAAGAAATTAACCAACGCTCTTTGGGTCGAACGCCTAATTTAACGTTTAGGGTTAAATTCTGATTTAAAAGAACAGATCTTGCGCCAACCGAAACGTATTCGCATGCGCCTCAACAATGGTTTTAATATCTGGTGAATAGCCGCCACCCATACTGCACATTACGGGAATTTGGTTGCTTTTGCATTGCTCTAACACAAAACGATCCCTAGCTTTACAACCTTCAACCGACAGACCAAGTTTGCCTAATTTGTCTGATGCTATAACATCAACACCGCAGAGGTAATAGATAAAATCGGGTTGCTGTTCTTGTATTAACTTTGGTAATGTGTCTTTTAATAATTTTAAATACGTCGTATCATCAGTATCATTTTCCAAAGCAATATCTAAATCACTGATTTCCTTTTTAAATGGATAATTGCTTTTTCCGTGCATTGAAAATGTAAAAACCGAAGTATCATGCTTAAAAATTTCTGCTGTACCATTACCTTGATGTACATCTAAATCAACAATCAAAATTTTTTCTGCTAAGCCTTTATTCTGAAGATAGCGTGCTCCAATGGCTTGATCATTGAGCATACAGAAAGCTTCTCCACGATTGGAATAGGCATGATGAGTTCCGCCAGCAATATTCATGGCAATTCCGTGTTCTAGTGCAAATTCACTGGCTTTCATTGTGCCATCTGCAATAATCACTTCACGTGCTACTAAAACTTCACTCAGTGGAAATCCGATTTTACGAGCGGCACGTTGGTCTAAGGTGAGATTGATTAAATCATAGTAGTAGTCTGGTGTATGAACGGTAACAATGTGTTTGTCATTTGGTTTTTCAGGTTGAAAAAAATTAGCGTCCACACAAGTGCCTTCATGTAAAAGCTGCTGAGGTAACAGCTCATATTTTTCCATCGGAAAGCGATGGCCTTGTGGAAGCGGATGTTTGTAAATGGGATGGAAGGCTATTTTGAGCATATAAATTTTTAAATTATAGATTGGTAATAAGTGAAATATAATTTCATATTATTAAACAATCGTTCATCAGCTTGTCAGAATTAGGTGTAATTTGTGAAAGCAATTTAGGCTGACACGAAATTTTAAGGTATGGTCTCAGTAAGCGTGGGACTTTCTTATTCAACATTTCATCCAAACCGCCATATTTTATCAGTTAGTTACAATCAAGTCTAATTTCTAGCCTCTAACAGCAAAGCGGTCTTATATCTTTATCCTTTGTGAAGTTTCAACTGAATCCGTTTCCGCACTAAATCCACATCCAGAACCTTTACAATAATTTGTTGGTGCAAATGGACATGCTCATTCACATCTTTTACAAAACTGTCGCTTAAATTGGAGACATGAATCAACCCACTTTCCTTAATCCCGACATCTACAAAACAGCCAAAATTGGTAATGTTATTCACAATGCCAGGCAATAATTGCCCTTCATGCAAATCGGTTATGGTTTTTATATTTTGGTTAAACGTGAAAACCTTAGCCGTTTCTCGTATGTCCAACCCAGGTTTTTCAAGTTCTTTAATAATATCTTGAAGCGTCAATAGACCAACCTGTTCTGAAACATATGTTTTTAAATCTATCTTTTGAAGCAACGTTTTATTTCCAATCAACTCTTGAAGCGAAACACCTTCGTCTTTAGCCATTTGTTTCACAATAGTATACCGTTCTGGGTGCACAGCCGAATCGTCCAAAGGATTCTTCGCGTTTTTAATCCGAAGAAACCCAGCCGCTTGTTCAAAAGCTTTGCCACCTAAACGTGGTACCTTCATAATGTCATTTCTCGATTTGAAGACTCCATGTTCTGATCTATAATTAAAAATATTCTCAGCTAATTTTGGCCCAATACCAGATACATAACTCAATAAAGGTTTGCTTGCTGAATTGATATTTACGCCAACCGCATTCACACAATTCTCTACAACGGTATCCAATTGTTTTTGAAGTTTGGTCTGGTCCACGTCATGCTGATATTGTCCAACACCAATGGATTTGGCATCGATTTTAACCAATTCCGCCAATGGGTCTTGAAGACGTCTTCCAATGGAAACCGAACCTCTTACGGTAACATCATAATTTGGAAATTCTTCACGAGCAATCTTGGATGCAGAATAAATACTGGCTCCAGCTTCACTGACCACAAAAACTTGTATCTCATTTTTGAACTGGATTTTCCGAATCAATGCTTCTGTTTCTCTTGAAGCAGTTCCGTTGCCTATAGCAATGGCTTCAATTTTATAGGCTTCTGATAAGGATGAAATCTTTTTTATAGCACCAGTTTTGTCATTTTTTGGTGCGTGCGGATAAATGGTTTCGTTATGTTTTAAATTCCCTTGTGCATCCAAACAAACCACTTTGCAACCGGTTCTAAATCCTGGGTCGATAGCTAAAACTCGTTTTTCGCCAATAGGCGAACCCAACAGTAATTGTTTTAGGTTTTTAGCAAAAACGGTAATAGCGGATTCATCTGCTTTTTCTTTGGCATTACTTAAGGCTTCATTATTCAGCGATGGAAACAATAAGCGTTTATAAGCATCTGAAATCGCTAATTCAATTTGATCAGCACAAGTACTTCGACTACGCTCAGCACGAGCATTATTACTTTTTATTATTCTTTTGTCAATCTGTTCTAAAGCACTGTCATGGTCAATTTCTATTTTCACACGAATAAAGCCTTCGCTTTCCGCTCTTAAAATAGCTAACAAGCGATGTGATGGAATTCGGCTTAAAGACTCAGACCAATCAAAATAATCTTTAAATTTTTGAGCTTTCTCTTCACTCGACTTTGTTTTGATAACCTTAGACGAAATTATGGCGTGACGCTGAAGTTGCTTTCTAATAAGATTTCTAATGTCCGTTCGTTCATTAATCCACTCGGCAATAATATGTCTTGCACCTTCGAGAGCTTCGTCAACGGTTTTGATGTCGCCCTTAAAATATTTGTATGCAATGGATTCTAAATCATTGGCATTCTGACTCATTATGATTTTCGCCAAAGGTTCTAAACCGTTTTTACGAGCCGTTTCAGCTTTTGTTTTACGTTTTTTCTTGAAGGGTAAGTATAAGTCTTCTAGTGTGGTTAAATCTTTGGTGTTTTCAATCTTCTGTTTTAAGTCTTCAGTCAGAACATCTTGTTCTTCCAAAGCTTTTAAAATAGCGATTTTTCGTTTCTCCAACGTTTCAAATTGCTCTTTGTATTTAACGATGTCGCCAATTTGTACTTCGTCTAAATTTCCGGTGGCTTCTTTTCTGTAGCGTGAAATAAAGGGAATGGTGCAGTCTTCGTTCAATAATTGAACCGTGCTTTTGATACTGTTTTCTGGTAAGTTGGTGTGTTGGGCTATGTATGTTAACATCATAAAAAAAGACCTTATAATTTTAGAATTTATAAGGTCTGTAAGATATTTAACTCAGCTGTAAATGCCGAATGGTTTTGATAAAAGTTTATTAATTGGAAGCAGCTTCCCTTTTTGCTTCATTGACCATGTTTTCATCTGGAACAATCGCAATGTTTACCTCTTCATTCAACTTTTTTTATAGTCATTCCGTATTGATAGCAATTTATTTGACTTCGGTCTTCTTTTTTTTAATCTGTTCATTTTGCCTTGATGCAAAACGAACCAAAAAATCAAAACGATTTGTTAGGAAATCGCTAAAGCGCCATTCGCTAATACATTAAGGATTTAGGATTATATTTTTCTATTAGTTACAATCCTAGATTAGTTTTCAGAACCATCCTTGTTGCTCATTATTTCTGAAAATCGATGATTCCGACAGCGTCGGAATTTAGCTGTTGAGCACTTACTTTCTATTTGCCTATAAGAATAATCTCAAATTCTGCAATCCCAACACTTCAGGAATGTCAAAATATCTCGCGTTTTATCGGCAATTTTATGAGCGTCAATCCTCTGAATATATTATTAATTGCTCTTTTGGACGTCCCAGCGAAAGCATGAAAAAGACCTTATAATTTTAGAATTTATAAGGTCTGTAAGATATTTAACTCAGCTGTAAATGCCGAATGGTTTTGATAAAAGTTTATTAATTGGAAGCAGCTTCCCTTTTTGCTTCATTGACCATGTTTTCATCTGGAACAATGGCAATGTTTACACGTCGGTTTTTAGAACGACCTTCGGCTGTACTGTTATCGTACATCGGTTGCTCTTCGCCGAACCAATGGGTTGTAAATCGGCCGCTACTCAAGCCCTTGCCCATTAAATAATTGGTTACGGCTTGTGCCCTGTTCTTAGACAAGGTCATGTTATAAGCATCATTACCAGTATTGTCCGTATGGCCAACCACCAATATATTGGTGTCAGGATATTCGATAAATACGCCTGCTAATTTGTTAAGCGTTTCTTGCGATTTTGCGTTAATATTATATTTCTCGGTAGCAAAATAAACACCGCTTTTCTCATCAAAAGTTATAACGATTCCATCATCAACACGTTCTACGGTTGCACCAGGAATTTCATTTTCGATTTCTTGGGCTTGTTTGTCCATTTTCCTTCCAATTAGAACACCAGCTCCTCCACCGACAACGCCTCCAATGACAGCACCTAATTCGCTATTATTGCCGTCGCCAACATTGTTTCCTATTATGGCACCTAAAATGGCGCCTCCAGCAGCACCAATGACCGCTCCTTTTTGTTTGTTGTTGGCATTATCTACGGCCTTACAACTTGTCATCAACACTAATAGGAGTGACAAGGTTATGGCTAAATTCGATTTATTTTTAAATATCATCATAATTTTCAATTTTTGTAAAGTTCATAGTTATGGTGATGGGCTTTCCATCTAAACTCACAGTTTGCTGCCATTGCATATTGGTATCAGTTAGTGATGTGAGTTGTAACCTGAATCCTGAATTGGTTTCAGATTTGCCTTTTTGGTTGGTAGGTTTTAACAGGAAATTATATAATCCTGTAGCTTCATCATAAACTTCGTCTATTGTAAATACGAAATAGCGTTGGTCTGCTGAACAGCCCATACCAGAAAGCGTGTAGATTCCTGTGTTGTTATTGGGTATAAATTGCCACCAACTATTTTCGAAGCAGGCTTTTTCGGCATCGTTAAGAAGTGTGATTTTTATATCTCCAATGACTGAAGATTTTATGGACGTTAATGTCCAATCGCCTTTTATGGTCTTTCTAGAATCTCGAACCGTTTTTGAGGCTCCACAAGCTAAAAAACAAAGGGTTATAAATACTATAGCTATCTTTTTCATTGTTTAAGTTTTTTTTCTAATCAAAACTAGGTAAACAATGGAAGCTTTGTTATTTCAAAAGGATTTTATGTTGATGCATTAGCTAATCTGTAAACCATTCCCAACTCCTTCTCCATCTGGATTCACAAAAACCAAATGACCACTTTCATCCTCAGTCATTAATATCATGCCTTGGCTTTCAACGCCTCGTAACTTTCTAGGGGCCAAATTCACTAAAACGGTAACACGTTTACCAACAACGTCTTCAGGTTTAAAACTTTCGGCAATACCAGAAACGATAGTTCTTATGTCAATGCCTGTATCGACTTTTAAAACTAATAGCTTTTTGGTTTTCGGCATTTTTTCTGCTTCGAGAATGGTTCCAACTCTTAAATCTAATTTTGTAAAATCATCAAAAGTGATTTCCTCTTTTTGAGGTTCAGCTACTTTAACTGCTGCTTCGTTGGCTTTTTTGCTGGCTTCTAGTTTTTCTAATTGTTTTTGAATTTCTTCATCTTCAATTGGCGAGAATAATAAATCGGCTTTTCCTTCTTGAAGTTTATGTTCCGCAGGAATTAGAATAGCTTTTGTTGAAATGTCGTCCCAAGTAGCATCATTATAATTTAAAATATCTTCCAGTTTTGCTGATGTAAACGGTAAAAATGGTTCACTCAAAACTGCTAAAGCTGCTGAAATCTGTAAAGCGACAAACATCACGGTTTTGGTACGTGCTTCGTCCGTTTTAATGGTTTTCCATGGTTCTTCGTCTGCTAAATACTTGTTTCCAAGTCTAGCTAAATTCATCAATTCTTGGCTTGCTTCTCTAAAACGATAGCGTTCAATAGAACTTGAAATTACCGCAGGATATGCTTTTACAGCAGCCAAAGTTTCTTCATCAATAGCTTTATAATCTGATGGTTCAGGGACAACACCATCATAATACTTATTAGTTAAAACAGCTACTCGATTAATAAAATTCCCAAAAATAGCCACCAATTCATTATTGTTTCTCGCTTGGAAATCTTTCCACGTAAAATCGTTATCCTTGGTTTCTGGTGCATTTGCCGTTAGTGCATAACGCAAAACATCTTGCTGATTTGGGAAATCGATTAAATAGTCAGGTAACCAAACTGCCCAATTTTTGGAGGTTGATAATTTCTTTCCTTCTAAATTTAAGAATTCGTTGGCTGGCACATTATCTGGTAAAATATAAGAACCTTCTGCTTTTAACATTGCAGGGAAAATAATACAATGAAATACGATGTTATCCTTTCCTATAAAATGAACTAATTTTGTATTTTCATCTTTCCAATAGTCTTCCCAATTTTTACCTTCTCGAGCTGCCCATTCTTTGGTAGAAGAGATGTAACCAATAGGTGCATCAAACCAAACATAAAGTACTTTGCCTTCGCCACCATCAACAGGAACTGGAATTCCCCAATCCAAATCTCTTGTTACGGCTCTTGGACGCAAACCATCGTCAACCCAAGATTTAACTTGGCCGTAAACATTGGATTTCCAGTCTTTTTTATGACCTTTTAAAATCCATTCTTTTAAAAAGTTTTCGTATTTATTTAAAGGTAAAAACCAATGTTTGGTTTCTTTTAAGGTTGGAACATTTCCTGTAATAGCTGATTTTGGATTGATTAAATCCGTTGCATTTAAGCTCGATCCACAGTTTTCACATTGGTCGCCATAAGCTTCTTCATTGCCACATTTAGGGCAAGTTCCTGTCACAAAGCGATCGGCTAAAAACTGATTGGCTTCTTCATCATAAAGTTGTTCGGTAACTTCTTCTACAAATTCATTTTTGTCATAAAGCGTTTTAAAGAACTCTTGAGCGGTGTCGTGATGGATTTTTTCTGTGGTACGTGAATAGTTGTCAAAAGTAATTCCGAAATCCACGAAGGATTTCTTGATAATAGCATGATATTTATCTACGATGTCTTGAGGTGAAACACCTTCGTTTTTCGCTTTTATGGTAATAGGTACACCATGTTCGTCGCTACCACAAATAAAGGCTACATCATTTCCTGTTAAACGTAAATAACGTGCATATATATCGGCTGGTACATAAACGCCTGCTAAATGACCAATATGAATTGGGCCATTGGTGTATGGTAATGCTGCGGTTATGGTGTATCTCTTAGACATGTTTTAGGTTTTTAAAGGCACAAAAGTACGCAATATATAAGGGATTTAGAAAAAAAATGTACTTTTACAAAAAGCTGTATTTATGAATTATAAGCCCTATTTATTATGTTTGCTTTTAACTACTTTTTGTATTAGATTGAATGATCTTCAAGCACAAAAAAAACCTAATAATTCTTCAGAAATGACTTCAAAATTAATACAACCTCCATATCTAAAAGTAGGAGATACGGTGGCTATAGTGGCACCTTCGGGAATTTTAAAAAACAATGAAGACGAAGTTCAACAAGCCATAAAACTTTTAAAAAGTTGGGGTTTACATGCCGTAGTTGGTAAACACGTATTCAACCAAGCAGATCATTTTGCAGGAACAGACAACGAGCGTTGTGAAGATTTACAGAACGCTATGGACAATCCACAAATTAGTGCCATCTGGTGCGCAAAAGGCGGCTATGGAACGGTAAGGATTTTGGATAAATTAGATTTTTCCGAATTTAGGCAACACCCAAAATGGATTATCGGTTATTCTGATATTACGGCTTTACATAATCTAGTTCATAAAGAAGGATTTCAGTCGTTGCATGCATTGATGTGTATTAGCTTAACGAAAAATTTAAGGGATATAAAAGAATCGCTAGATACTTTTAAATCTGCAATTTTTGGACATCCAGAGAATTACACTTTAGAAGGTTCCACTTTTAATAAAGTTGGTGAAACATCTGGTGAATTGATAGGAGGCAATCTTACCGTTTTGCACACCATGTTAGGTTCTAAAACGAGTCTTGATACCTCAGGAAAAATCCTTTTCATTGAAGAGATAGGGGAATATAAATATCATATTGACCGTATGTTACAAAGTATGAAACGTGCTGGTTATTTTGATAATTTAAACGGTCTCATTGTCGGTAACATGTCTAAAATGCGAAAGAATACCACGCTATGGGGCACTTCAGCAGAAGAATTGATTATCGATGCGCTTGAAGAATACGATTTTCCTATTGCCTTTAATATGCCAGCAGGCCATGAAAAGGATAATCGTGCTTTAGTTTTGGGGAGAAAAGTGAATCTAGTGGTTGGTAAAAGTGAAGCAACTTTAAAATTCTCAGAATAAGATTTTCTGAAATCTAAAAAACAAAATAGCACCTAAAAAGTAAAGTCCTATATCTATAACATCAAAAGTATAACGTGGGTTTATTTTTGGCATTAACCATTCAAAATAAATGGAAAAATAGGCGGTCAATACTAAAACCACAGAAAATGGTACATACAATTTTTCAGTTTTCCTGGCAAGTCTCAAAACTGCTAAGCATAAACTCAAAACAATAGGCAAACACAAAAAGTCGTTGATATAGAAATACATCCAATTAGGAAGTTGTAATCCTAAACGTTGCGCAACATACAAGGTTGATGCTATTGAAATACTGACATAAAAAGCGGGATGTTTTAGAATCGTCATGCGGCTATTGCTGCTATTATCCAGGCAATTAAAACTCCGATAGCAATGAAACCTATCCAAAATGAACGAAAGGCTTTGGCTAAAATCCGTACACCCAATAGGTGATGATCTTTATATTTATCATAAAAAGAGGGTGAGGTTTCTTTTTGAATACGTTCACGTTTACGACGTTCTTTTTCAGCTTTGGCAAATTCTATATCCCTTCTTTTTTCATAAGACAATAGCGTATTGCATTGAATGCAATAATCCTTGTTTACGTTATAGATGCCACAATTAGGACATTTAATATGATTCGCCATGACATGAGTTTTTCTACTGAATTTCAAAGATAAAGCTTATTGAAAAGTTTTTGGTGCTTGATAAAAAAATGCTTTAACTCAAACTGTGTATTTTGGTCTTTTGAAGGAAAACATAAAACCTCGATTTTCGATTAATTGAAAAACTGGAAATTATCGTAAAACAGAATTATATCGTCAATAAGCAATTGATAATATTAATGTTAACTTTATAGTTCAACTAATTTTTACAAACTGAGGACTGACTAAGGACTAAAACTATGGCACAGCATAACGAACTTGGAAAGCTGGGAGAACAATTAGCAACAGATTATCTGCTTGCAAAAGGCTATAAGATTATGGTTCGCAATTTCGTATTTCAAAAAGCCGAAATAGATATTATAGCCAAGCACAATAATGTTATGATTTGCGTGGAAGTAAAAACCCGAAATTCTGATTTTTTTGGAGATCCGCAAGAATTTGTCACGCCAAATAAAATTAAATTATTGGTAAAAGCCATGGATGCCTTTATTATTGAAAATGATATTGATTTAGAAACGCGGTTTGATATCATTGCAGTTTTGAAGAATAAAACGACCGAACAGCTTACACACTATGAAGATGCTTTTTATCACTTTTAATTCCCGTGAAAACGGGAATCTTGTGAATTTAAACGTAATTTCTCTCGCTAATAGATTAATTTTTCGATTCGAACTAAAGACCTTTCAGTCCCGAAAGCTTTCGGGATTGAAAGGTCTGGAAATTAGTGCCATTACTATAGTATTTTAAATTCAGGTATTCAATCATGGGATTCCTGTGTTCGCAGGAATTTATCTATAAAAATTCATCTCATCAACAAATTGCCATACATGTTCTGGCAACATCGGACGTACATTTCTTCTGTCTTTAATTTCCTTTCTAATAAATGTTGAAGAGAGTTCCATAATTGGTGCATCTACCTTAATAATCTTTGGATGATCATTAAATTGCGTATCTATTTTACCTTTAGAAAGTCTTGGATACACGTAAATATTATGGTTTTCTAAAATGAGTTCGTAATTTTTCCACTTATGAAAACTCTTTAAATTATCTTCTCCCATAATCAGGGCAAACTCATATTTAGGATATTTTTCAAAAAGATAAGTCAGCGTGTCAATGGTATAGTTTGGTTGCTTTAACCCAAATTCAATATCACAAGGTCTTAAATTATCGTAGTCTTTTGTTGCCAAATGCACCATTTCTAAACGATGGTAATTATCCAGTAAACTACTTTTCTTTTTAAAAGGACTCAATGGTGTGACCACAAACCAAACTTGGTCTAAATCGCTATGTTCTGCCAAATGATTGGCAATGGTGAGATGGCCTACATGGATAGGATTAAACGTACCAAAATATAAACCGATTTTCATGATTAGTCTTTAATAAAATCCGACACTAAATTATATGCGTTTTCTAAAGCGTCATCTAAGTCGGAGTTGACCACAATATGATCAAAAAGTGGAGCTGTGGCCAATTCCGCTGGTGCTTTTGCCACACGCATACTTATTTTTTCAGGACTTTCTTCCCCACGATCTTTAAGACGTCTTACAAGCTCGTTTAAATCTGGTGGTTTAACAAAAATAGCAATCGTTTGCTCAGGGAATTTTCGTTTTATACGTAGTCCTCCAGACACATCAATATCAAAAATAACATGTTTTCCTTTGGCCCAAATACGTGCAATTTCAGTTTTTAAAGTACCATAAAAATTATCTCTATACACTTCTTCCCATTCTAAAAATTCGTCGTTTTTAATTCTATTCTTAAACTCTTGAAGTGAGAGATAATAATAATCTTTTCCATGGGTTTCATTACCGCGTTTTTCACGTGAAGTTGCCGAAATGGAAAATTCTAAATTGAGTTCTGGTTGTTTTAATAAATGACGCACTATAGTAGTTTTTCCAGAACCTGATGGTGCTGAAAACACTATGAGTTTGCCTTGTTTTTCATTTTTAATTTCTGACACGTTTTGACTATTTTTTTACTGAATACTACGGCTAGGACTGTCAATTCGTCTATAGTACATTCAAAAGTTGTTCTTTGATCTTTTCAAGTTCATCTTTCATTTGTACCACAAGCTTTTGCATTGGTGCATAATTGGATTTTGAACCGATAGTATTAATTTCCCTGCCGATTTCCTGAGATATAAAACCTAATTTTTTTCCGTTGGAATCATCAGAATTAAGCGCCTTTGTGAAATAATCCAAGTGATTGTCCAATCGGACTTTTTCTTCGGTGATGTCAAATTTTTCGATATAATAAACCAATTCCTGTTCAAAACGGTTTTCATCGACCTTTTCTTTAATATCGGCAATGCCCTTTTCCAATCGTGCTCTTACACCATCAATTCGGTCAGGATCCATCGTTATGACGGCTTCAAGCAAGCCTTTTAATGTAGAAATTCTATCTAAAAAATCTTGTTTTAAAGTGGCACCTTCATCCTCGCGATATTCAACAATTTTTGTAATAGCTTCATTGATGCCATTGGCAATTAAAGCCCATTCTTCTTCATCAATATCATCGCGTTCTGTAGTTACGGCATCTGGTAAACGAATGGCCATTTTCAAGAGTTCCGTATCGTCTCCATCAACCACTTCTTTGAGTTGTTTTATGTATTCTTTCACAACCGTTTTGTTGATTTTAGAGCTGGTGTCTTCACCTGTTATTTCTACGAAAAGTGAAAAATCCACCTTTCCTCTTCCTAGGTGTTTTGCAATTAATTTACGGATGGCTAACTCTTTTTCGCGATACATAGAAGGCATGCGAGCGTTGAGATCTAAGCTTTTGCTGTTAAGGGATTTTAATTCTATGGATATTTTTTTTGTTGGGAGCTGTAGTACAGATTTCCCATAACCTGTCATGGATTGTATCATTAAGACGCTTTAATTAAAGTTGCGCAAAGGTACAAAATTGAATGGTTTTAAATAGTTTAGAAAGGCACCGATTCCCACATTAGACTTTTATAACTTTGCAATTCTTATTTTAAATCAATTTTATGTACAAAAAACAATTTGAAATTCGTTGGAGCGATGTGGATGCCAATGGTCATTTGGCCAATTCGGCCTACACCAATTTTATGAGCCATACACGAATGGCTTTCTTTGGGGAACAAGGATTTTCTATGCCAGAAATAATGAAGCACAATGTGGGGCCTGTTGTGTTCTACGAGCATATGTATTATTTTAAGGAATCCTTTATTGGAACTCCTATTACAGTAACTATCGAGGTTTCAGGATTAAGCGACGACGGTATGTTATTTATGTTTGAACATAATTTTTACAATCATAAAGGCGAGAATTTGGCCTATTGCGAAATGCAAGGGGCTTGGATTGATTTGAAAGCAAGAAAATTAACAGCTCTGCCAAAGTCGTTACTGGAATTAGCCCATCAATTCCCAAAGTCAGATAGTTTTAAGGTGTTGACAAAAGAAGACACTCGCAAGCATGGTATAAAGCCGAAGGCAATGAAACTATAATTTAATTATACAAAGACCTTTCAGGTTTTCAAAACCTGAAAGGTCTAATAAGCTATAAGAATCTTTTCTTGTCAACTATTTTTTCAAGCTCCTGTTTAAAATCATCCATTCACTAAAAGTTACATCTAGAATTTTATCTAAACCTATATTTCATCGACGTTGCTTAACCCAAATTTGATATCAGATAGTTAAATACAATAAGTTTTTTTACCCATAAGGATGTGAGTACAGGAATTAAAAGAATATATTTCTGACTAATTACCAGGTCTGATATTTTTTACCTAATAGTTATATACCATATTAATAGATTCCTGCTTTCGCAGGAATTTGTTACTTAAAAACCAAATGCTGCTTAAAAGACTTTATCTGAACATTCTTTATAAACGGTTTCAAAACTTGGTTGGGTAAGTAACGTTTATGTTTACAATAACAAGTGAGCGTTTTAGGCGCTGCACCAAGTGTACTTTTTATTTCAGAAGCCGTTCTGCCTAAATTGATCTGGTCAGATTTTGTTGCAATTCCTAGTCTTACATAATCATTTAAAATTCTTGGGTATATTGAAAATTCTTTATTGTGAGCATAATCAATTCCGATAAAATGCGCATCGAGATGCGTTCCGTTTTGCATAGCAGACAAAAAGCCAACTAATTTTTCATTTAGAAAATAGCCTTTTACAATAAATTTTTCTTTGAATGCTTTTTTAAGATGAATATAGGTGTCAAGATTCAAAATTTGAGCGTTGAAGTCGGCATTGTCAATGGTATTTTGATACAGTTCTTGAAGTTCATTTTTATGGATTTTAATATCATTTTCAGAAAATAATTTGGCTTCCAATACCTCGCTTTTAGTGTCTGCTCTATTGGCTTTTACTCTGTATTTAGATTTTAAAGCCTCTGTATAATCTTCAAAAGATTGCCATTCGGGTTTTAGGGTAATGATCATATTCGGCTCAACTTGCATGGCCGCATAATCAAAGGATTTTAGATGGTCGGTAATATAGAGCGATTCGTTCTCAAAATCCTTAACAAATATGGCACTGAGTTTTTTGGTGTTTTTTGAAAGCTGTTTTACACCTTCCGCTAAGGCTTTAAAGGTTTCAACTTTTGGTTCGCCTTCTTTTAAAAACGTCCCATATTCGCCACTTAAAAATACGTTGCCACAGAATAGTACTTTAATGTGATTTTTGCAGAACATATTGTTGACTACGCGTCTAATTTTATCAGACATAGTAATGTTTTTGGTAATAGTTTCTATACCAATAGTGACGATTTGTGTATTCGCAAATGCGACAGGTTCTATATTTTTTAATATGAAAATATAGTTGAATTCAATAGCCGTATTGGCGCGTTCAAAAGCACTTAAAAATTCAGGTGAATAGTAAATATTTGTACAACAGGATAAGCTATTCCAATAGGTTTCTGGAATGGCATCAACGGTTTTATATACTTCTGATTTTAAGGACAAGTTAATTTGCTTTTTTTGGTTTCATTGTAACTATATATACGCCAACAAAAATAAGTAGCATAGCCCCAATTTTCACAGTATCTATAGAATCTGCACCTAAGGAAAGTGCAAAAAGGCCAGCAATTACTGGTTGAAGGTACACAAATATACCCACTGTAGATGCTTTTAGTTTGTTCAACGCTAGAGGGTTTAATAGGTATGTTCCAAAGGTCGCACCTATGATTACAAACAAAACTGAGTAGGTAATATTAGGCGTAAAAGTTTGCCATTGTATCTCGCTTAACTCGCTATATCCAAAAGGTGTAAGTATAATTAACCCAAATAAAAACAGCCATTTTATAAATGCAAACGGATGGTATTTTAATGTAAGCTTTTTAATAAGTATAACATAAATACTATAGGATACGGCATTTAAAAATATCAGTAAATTTCCTAATGGTACATTGTCTCCTGCTCTAGCAGATTTACCATATAGCGTTAGAAATAAAGCACCTAGTAATCCTAAAAACACACCAAATATTTTAAGTTTTGTTATTTTTTCTTTTAGGACAAATGCTGAGAGTACAAGAATGATAATAGGAATAACCGTCATAATTGCGGAGGCGTGTATTGGCGATGTATATTCTAACCCTTTAAAAAAGAACAACATATTAACAACAACTCCGAAAATAGCGGCAACTAAAAGCTTTAAAAAATCTCCTTTTTCAATTTTGTTTTTGGGCATAAAAAGACTTATTAACCAAAACATTAGAGTAGCACCTGCGACTCTTAAAAGGACAAATCCAAAGGGTTTAATGTAGTTTTCATTCATTACGTTTTTTGCAATCGTATAATTTAATCCATAAAGTAATTGAACCATAAATACAGCAAAAATCGCAAACCCTCTACTATTCATTTATGTTTTGTTTTGCAGCTTCAACCGTTTTTTTTGAATTACCAATAAAAATCTGATTATTGAAAAGTATAACAGGTCGTTTTAAAAACGTATAATGTTCTAGAATATAATTTTTAAAATCGTCTTCGGATAGCGATTTATCCTTTAAACCCAATTCTTTATAAAGCCTTGCCCGTTTGCTGAATAAACTTTCATAGCTATCTGTCAATTCTCGCATTTGTTCAATCTGCTGGATTGTAATAGGTTCTGTTTTTATATCTTGAAGTTCAAATACTTCGGGTAGATTGAGTTCAGAAATGATTCGTGTACAGGTATTACAAGTGCTTAAATAATATATTTTGTTCATGATAATGATTGAGATATTTTCAAAATGCAAAGAAACCGTATTTATCATGAATTTTATTATTTTTAAAGAAAATATCATTTTATGGATTGGGCTTTCGACATTGCTATTAAAAATAGAAAATTATTAAAAAGTTTTATTGAGAATCATACTTTAGAGGAATTGAATAAAGTGCCGAAAGGATTTAATAATAATATCATCTGGAATATTGCCCATACTATTGTGACGCAGCAATTATTGGTGTATAAACTATCTGGATTACCAATGATTGTTTCTGATGATATGGTCAATGCGTTTAGAAAGGGTACTAAAACTGAACGTGATCTATCTCAAGCTGAAGTTGATACTATAAAAGGCATGCTATTTTCAACTATTGAAAAAACAAAAGAAGATTACGATACTAAAATATTTCAGACCTATAATCAATATACCGTGACCACAAAAAGCACGTTAAGTAATGTTGAAGAAGCCATTGATTTTAATAATTTTCATGAGGGTATTCATTTAGGTTATATTTTAGCACTCAGAAAATCACTATAAGTTTATGGATTACTATTCAATTGCCACTGTTTTAATTGTATTATCTGCGCTCTTTGGCTATATAAATGTTCGATTTTTAAAACTGCCAATCACTATTGGATTAATGATTATAACCATCGTATTTACAGTGGTTTTGGTGGGTATTGCCCAATTTGATGATACCTTGTTGATACAGGAACAAAAATTTATTAAACTCATAGATTTCGAAACCGTTCTACTCGATATTATGCTGAGTTTTCTGTTGTTCGCTGGAGCATTGCACACTAATTTTAACCAACTAAAAGTGCAGCGGTGGCCAATCTTGGCGTTTGCCACTTTGGGTGTTTTGGTATCTACATTTTTAGTTGGTATTGCTATGTTTTACGTTCTAAAGTTAATGACCTTAGAAGTTAATTTTATCTATTGCTTATTATTCGGTTCCTTAATCTCGCCAACAGACCCAATTGCTGTTTTAGGCATTTTGAAGAAAGCAGGAGCACCAAAAAAATTGGAAACAAAAATTGTAGGGGAATCATTATTTAATGATGGCGTTGGCGTTGTAGTCTTTTTAACCATTTTTGCCATTGCAGCAAAACCAGATGCTGCCATCGAGTTTTCGGATATTGCGACATTATTTGGACAAGAGGTTATAGGAGGCATTATTTTAGGACTCCTACTAGGCTGGATCACCTATCGATTAATGAGATCAATTGATAATTATGAAATTGAAGTGATTTTAACCCTTGCCACCGTAATGGGAGGCACCATGCTGGCACACCAATTTCATTTATCTGCGCCCTTGGCAATGGTTACAGCAGGACTTATTGTTGGGAATGATACGGTTAGAAATTCAGCCATGTCTGAAACCACAGAACTTTATGTAGATAAGTTTTGGGAATTAATAGATGTTTTGCTAAACACCATTCTTTTTGTAATGATTGGTATGGAAATGCTGGTATTAACTTTAGAAGGTAAATATATTTATGCAGGCTTATTGGCCATTCCTATCATATTAATGTGTCGTTATATTTCATTGTTCATTCCGATAAAATTTTTCGAAAAGCGTCTGGATTTTGTGCCAAAAACAAATTTAATAATGACTTGGGGAGGCTTGCGAGGCGGTATTTCAATTGCATTGGCCCTGAGCCTTACTACAGAAATGCATAGGGAATTATTTTTAGTGATCACTTATGTGGTGGTTGTGGTGTCTATTGTCGGTCAAGGATTGACTGTTGGACCGATCATAAAGCGATTGACAAGAAAAGCTGTTTAGTTTATTTCTAAAAAAGGTTGAGCATCTTCAAATGGAATCATAAATTCGGTGTAGCCTAAATCATAAGATGCAACTTCATAAACATTAAAGATTAAGATTAAACCTTCTTCACTAAAGCCAATATTTTCTGGTAGTTGAAATGGTTTGCCGAAAAAGAAGTCCTCTATTGTTAGATTTTTTTTATTGGTTTCTAAGGATTTTATAAAATGTGTTTTTGCTAATTTTGTAAAGCCATCAATATCCTTAATAAAATCATTGATTTTTAAGGTTTTTCCGGTTTTGGCATCAAGATTTAATAGTTTAACTTTATCGTTACCATGTGCACCACCTTTAAACTCATAGGTACTAATGGCTATAGTGATGACGTCTTCAGATTGATAGGCCAATTCTGTTTCAATATGAAGTTCCCAAACAGGTTCTGATACTTCCGAAAATTCCTTTTTAAACGTTAGGTATTCGGTATTAAAAGATTTTAAAACGGTATTCAAATCTTTTTTATTCTCAGGAGTGTTTAAAGTTTCAATAATGGCGTTTTCAACGTTTGAATTAATGCTATTGCTAAGTTCGTTATTGCCTTTTGCTTTGCTATAAGTTGCTGAAATTTCAGCTTCAAAAGGTGCTTCTACAGATAGGGTTTCAAAAGTAGCAGGTTTAAATTCTGATGTACAAGAATTTAAAACAACTATAAAGACTAAAAAGGGGATGATGCGTTTCAAATTAAATGAGTTCTATGTTAAACAATCACTAAAGGTATAGTTTAGAATTGAATAGAACGAATTATCATTTAAATTTGTTGTGATGTACAATTGATAATTCATTTAAGTACATGGCAATACTAAAAGCAAATGATTTTTTTGCCACCAATACACGAATCTTAATTTGCAATAGACTGAAGGTCTATAGATTTTAGGAATAGACTATAAGTCTGTTTCATTTGTGAAATAGATAGTCAATTATTTATTTACTATTATCAAGAACGAATAAATTCGTGTATTTGTGGCAAAATTTATAGAGGTTAAAACGAAATACTTTATCATAAATACGCTAAGAATGCATTGGAAACAAATCCATTATCACGAATTCCTTTCCCTTTGGGAAGTTGAAAATATACCACACTAGCAATTTTTGGAAAGTACTAAATTAATTCATAATGAAATTCAACACCAAAACAATACATGGCGGTCAAAAGCCAGATGCTGCTTATGGCTCAGTAATGCCACCAATTTACCAAACATCAACCTATGCACAATCGACTCCTGGAGGTCATAAAGGTTATGAATATTCTAGAACTCACAATCCAACAAGAACAGCTTTGGAAAATGCTTTTGCAAGTCTAGAAAATGGGAAGTATGGTTTGGCATTTAGTTCTGGATTAGCGGCTATCGATGCGATTTTAAAATTATTAAAACCAGGCGATGAAGTGGTTTCAACCAATGATTTATATGGTGGAACGTATCGCTTGTTTACTAAAATTTATGAAGACTTCGGAATTAAGTTCCATTTTACAGGAATGGAAAACGCTAAGCGAATAGAAGATAATATTAATGAAAACACAAAGCTGATTTGGGTAGAGACGCCTACCAATCCAATGCTTAATATTATTGATATAGTATCAGTCGCAAAAATTGCAAAGAGATATGAGGTGTTGTTAGCTGTTGATAATACGTTCGCTACGCCTTATTTACAACAACCTTTAGAATTGGGTGCAGATATCGTGATGCATTCGGCAACCAAATATCTCGGTGGTCATAGTGATTTGGTTATGGGAGCTTTGATTGTTAAAGATAAAGATTTAGCAGCGCGTTTGTATTTTATCCAAAACGCATGTGGTGCTGTTTGTGGTCCTCAAGATGCGTTTTTAGCTTTACGGGGAATTAAGACGTTACATATTAGAATGCAACGTCATTGCGAAAATGGACACGCCGTCGCTGAATATTTAGCGCAGCATCCTAAAATTGAAAATGTGTATTGGCCAGGTTTTCAAAACCATCCAAATCATGATATTGCAAAATCTCAAATGAAGGCTTATGGTGGTATGGTATCTTTTACAACTAAAGGGAATAATTATGAAGAAGCCATTAAGATTGTTGAAAACTTGAAAATCTTTACGCTTGCAGAATCGCTTGGTGGTGTAGAGTCGTTAGCAGGTCATCCGGCAAGTATGACACATGCCAGTATTCCTAAGGAAGAACGTGAAAAAATAGGCGTTGTGGATTCGCTAATTAGATTGAGTGTGGGTATCGAAGATGAAGCTGATTTAATTGCAGATTTAAAACAAGCGATAGACTGAATTCAATGTGAAATATTTTCAGAAACTTTAATCGAAGTAGTAGATATAACCAAAGTTTAACCACAATAACCAATCATTGGCTTTGTTGGATGCTAGTTGATGGTCCAAACCATCGATAGAATCATTAAAAAATTGCTGAAATCTTAAATCTATCATTAAATCTGAAAGAATAGTAAGCTTGTAGCGCGCTCCTACACTAGCAACAACAGACCAAGCAGAACCACTTGTGTCATCTATTGATCCTGGTTCCCATTGTGGATAGAAATTATTGAAGTTATCTATATTTTGATCTCCATAAGATGTTTGAGTGGTTGGATTATACGATACATAATGTAAACCAAAACTCCCAAAAGGTGTAACAGGAAATGCTCCTTGCGAAAATCCCTTAATACTCAATGGGTAATACTCTAATTGTGCGCCTAAGTTCCAATTTTGGGCTTCACCAGAATGGGCTCTTAGTTTATCCGCACTAGTACCTGTTCTTTCGGCATCTACCCATTTACCAAAATGGTTGAGTTTAGTTTTGTTCCAAGATATTTCTGCTCGTACCTTGAAGTGATCGGTAAAATAATTGCTTGCTGAATTATAGTAGTAATTAGTAAGATAATCAAAGTTCATATAGTAGACTATGCCAATTCCAAACCCTGTATTACCTGAATTTGTCTCAAAGTCATTACGTTCACCAAAATCTGACTGGAACGCTACAGGACCAGTAATAATACCAACCTCATGAGAAAAGCCTAATTGAGAATAACTAAATTGCATTGATAAAAGTAATGCAAATAGCACGATTGGTTTTTTTATATCTATTATCATGTAATTTTAAAATTGAGACTCTTGCCGAGCAAATATATAAAAACTCGACGAACTACCAAATAAAACGGATAAAATGCACACTTTATTATTTTATAAAGAAACGGGTTAATGTTGATTTTGAAAAATTAAATAGGGATAAATAAAAATTAAACACTTATTTTTGTGGATATTAAATATATTCGCACAATATATTATAATTTTCTAAATTAAAGTCACTTAAAATGATTTTTGTGCAATATTTCAATAAATCTAATAGGTTGATTTTAACAATTTTCAATCATTTTTCGAACGAAATAATATAATAAATAAATGAAAAAAAAAATAGAAGCATTTTTAGATCTTGTAAAAGAAAGAAATGGGCATGAACCGGAATTTTTACAAGCGGTTCAAGAAGTCGCAGAAACAGTTATTCCTTATATAGCTAAACACGATATCTATAACGGAAAAAACATTCTTTTACGAATGGTAGAACCAGAAAGGTTGATTTCATTCAGGGTTAGTTGGGTTGATGATTCAGGAGAAATCCAAGTCAATAGAGGTTATAGGGTTCAAATGAACTCTGCTATTGGACCGTATAAGGGCGGTTTACGTTTTCACCCAACTGTGAATGCCAGTATTTTAAAATTTTTGGCTTTTGAACAGGTCTTTAAAAACTCGTTGACCACATTACCCATGGGAGGTGGTAAAGGAGGTTCTGATTTTGATCCTAAGGGCAAATCAGACAATGAAATTATGCGTTTTTGCCATGCTTTTATGACGGAGTTATTTAGACATATTGGTCATAATACTGATGTACCAGCAGGAGATATTGGTGTTGGAGCTAGAGAGATTGGTTTTATGTTTGGGATGTATAAAAAATTAAAGAATACGTTTACTGGAGTCTTAACAGGAAAAGGTGCATCTTGGGGAGGCTCCTTAATAAGACCGGAAGCAACAGGATATGGAACTGTATATTTTGCCCAAAACATGCTGCAAAGAAAAGAGGACTCTTTTGATGGTAAAACGGTTGTGATTTCTGGATCTGGAAATGTGGCGCAATTCGCGGCTGAAAAAGCTATAGAATTAGGAGCTAAAGTAGTAACACTTTCAGATTCTGGAGGTTATATATATGATGAAGATGGCATAGATACTGAAAAGTTGAAACATGTGATGTATATCAAAAATGAAAAACGTGGCCGAATTAGCGAGTACGTCGATAAATATCCGAATGCCAAATTCCATAAAGGAGAAAGACCTTGGTCAGAAAAATGTGATATAGCATTACCTTGTGCAACTCAAAATGAATTAAATGGGGAAGAGGCGAAACAATTAATAGCTAATGGTTGTATGTGTGTATCAGAAGGTGCAAATATGCCTTCAACACCAGATGCCGTGCATGAGTTCCAAAAGGCCAAAATTTTGTTTGCTCCAGGAAAAGCATCGAATGCAGGAGGAGTGGCCACTTCTGGTTTAGAAATGAGTCAGAACTCACTTCGATTGAGCTGGACAAGGAAAGAAGTTGACGAAAAGTTAAAGGACATTATGGAAGATATCCACGACTCTTGTGTAGAATATGGAGAAAACGAAGATGGCTCTATAGATTACATCAGAGGCGCAAATATTGCAGGTTTTGTAAAAGTGGCAGATGCGATGTTGGCTCAAGGTGTAATTTAAAAAAACAACAAAGTAAGTAATAGTAAGCTTCTATGGTATGAAACCATGGGAGCTTTTTTTATGGACATTATATATGAATAGCACTTTATTATCGTTACTATTAAATATCTTTGACCAAATTTATATTTTTAATGCGTAAGACTATATTAAAAATCTCTATTATTCTTTTTTGGTTTTCGGCTTCAAGCTTTAGCCAGGATTTCTCATCGTTATGGCAAGCACATTACTCATATAATAATATAGTTGATGTTGTAAGCGGTGAAAATAAAATATATGCTGCGGCACAAAACGCGGTTTTTGAATATGATACGTCAACGAATGAGATCACTACAATTACAACCATAGACGGCTTGTCTGGTGAGCAAATTACGACCATATATTACAGTGAAGTTTATCAATATCTAGTTATTGGTTATGAGACTGGTTTAATTGAGCTTTATTCAGAAACAGAGCGCGAAGTTTTAACCGTAGTGGATATCTTGGAGAAACAAAATATTACACCTGTCAATAAACGTATCAATCATTTTTATGAAAATGAAGGTTTAGTTTATATTTCCACGGATTACGGAGTTTCAATTTACGATTTAGAACGCTTGGAATTTGGGGACACCTACTTTCTTGGAGATGGTGGCTCTCAGATTACCGTAAAACAAGTTTCAATTTTAAACAACGAAATTTATGTAGCCTGCTTAAATAACAATGGCGTTAAAAAGGCGGATTTAACGAACCCAAATCTCATTGATTTTGGGCAATGGCAGACCATTATTATAGGGAATTATCAAACCATGAATACCGTTAATAATAAAATATACGCGGTTAGAAGTAATAACGTAATTTATGAAATTGATGGAGTCTCAATAAATACGCCAATAACCTTGCCCTTATCACCTTTAGATGCTGATGTTTCAGGTTCTAATCTCATTTATTCTACTACAAATGCTATTTACGTATATAATGAAAACATACAATTGGTCAATACTTTTCAACCTAATACTGATTTTGATTCCGATTTTACTTCAGCAATAACATTAAACGAATCTATCTATATAGGTACTCAAAGTCTAGGTGTCCTAAGCAATTCGGTATCTAATACTGAAATTTATACAGAAATTTTACCTAATGGTCCTTTATTTAACGAAACATTTAGGCTTAACGCAGAAACTAATGTTGTTTGGACAAGCTTTGGGGATTATACAATTGATTTAGATCCCTCTCCTTTACGTTCAAGAGGCTTAAGTTATTTTAGAAATGATGTTTGGGAGAGTATTCCATATGATGACGTTTTTGGGGCAAAAAACCTCTCGCAAATTTCTATAAACCCTTTCATGTCTAACCAGGTTTTTATAAGCTCATTTCAAGATGGAATTTTGGAAATAAATAATTTTGAACCCACTACATTTTATGACGAAACCAATAGTGGTTTAGAATCTTTGGTTTTACCAGGCTCACCAAATTTCAGAAGCCTTCGTGTATCTGCTACAAAATTTGATGCTAATGGTCTTTTATGGTCTGTGACCGCGCGATTATTCGAACCTTTAAAATCATACGATCCAAATACAGGAAATTGGCAGAGCTATGATTTTTCAAGTATTATACAAGATGCCATAAATGATGAGTTGGGTTATTTTGCTTTAGATATAGATAGTAATGGCACGAAATGGATTGGAGGTTATTTAAATGGATTATATGCTTATAATGAATCAATTTCAGATAGTCCTCTTAGAGTACTTAATACAGAAGATCAGAACTTACCCATTTCACTCGTTACCTCTTTAGCTGTTGATAATAGAAATCAACTTTGGGTCGGCACATACTCTGGCCTTAGAGTACTTTACAATACTTCTGGATTTTATGAGGACAATAACCCGACGTTAAGTTCAATTATCATTTTAGAAGACGGCATTCCCAAAGAATTATTGGAAGGTCAAGCCATAACTGACATTGAAGTAGACGGTTCTAATAATAAATGGATTGGAACTGGAGATTCTGGCGTATTTTATTTCTCTTCCGATGGGCAAACCACCATATATCATTTTACAACTGACAATTCCCCTCTACCATCCAATCGAATCAATGATATTTCAGTAGATCCTAATAATGGTTCTGTTTATATAGCGACAAATAAAGGGCTCTTATCCTTTAAAGCAGGAGGATCGAAGCCACAAGATACCTTACAAGACGCTTTTGCGTATCCTAATCCGGTGCGACCAGAATATGACGTTTTAGGATATAATGATCTTAACGACATCAATAAAGGTGTAAAAGTGACTGGACTAACAGAGCGTGTCAATATTAAAATCACGGATATTGAAGGGAATTTGGTTGCAGAAGCACAATCCAATATCAATTTAAGATCTTCAAACACCAATTATAATTTTGCTATAGATGGTGGGACAGCCATTTGGAACGGTAAAAATTTGGCTAATTCGGTGGTGCGCACAGGTGTTTATTTAATTATGATTTCCGATTTAGAGTCTTTTGAAACCAAAGTCCTAAAAGTCCTAATAGTCCGTTAAAACATGCGCACTAAAAACAATAGTATTGTTCTTTCCAAATTAAAGTATAGAGATAATGACCTTATTGTAAAGTGTTATACGGAACAACGTGGTGTGGTCAGTTATCTCTTAAGAGGTGTTTTGAAATCCAAGAAAGGCTTGTCCAAAACCGTGTATTATCAAGCTTTGTCACAACTTCAAATAGAAGAAAATTTTAAACCCAATCAATCGCTTCATTTTATAAGTGAGGTTAAGTTTAACTATATCTACAAAAGTCTTCATACCAACATTTATAAAAGTGCTATCGTACTTTTTTTATCTGAAATTCTCTCTAATGTTCTAAAGGAAGAAGAAAAGAACGAAGGTTTATTCCAGTTTATTTCAGTTGCTCTACAGTATTTGGATAATGAGGAACAATTTTCGAATTTTCACTTATTATTTTTATTGAAGTTAACGCGCTATTTAGGATTTCAACCCGAAAATTTAAATACAGATCATAGCTATTTTAATCTGGAATCTGGAATCTTTGAAGCGTCAAACCATGGAATTTACTCCATTTCTGGTGAAAATTTAACACTCTTGAAATGCTTGTTAGGCACAAACTTTGATGCCCTAAACGAAGTAAAGATCAATGCCAAACAAAGACAGGAGTTTTTAAATCTTTTGTTGCATTATTTTGAATTACATTTGGGCAGTTTTAAAAAACCTAAATCATTACAAGTACTTAATGAGGTGTTTCATTAAGCCGAGAGTTTAAGAGGATAATGCGTTGACAAGTGAAGAACACTCTAATATATTTTATTTTTTTAGTTCTATTTCTGCAACTGTCTTATGGGCAAACCGTTACTGTTCTAGAAGCAGATAGCGAAACACCAATTCCTGGAGTGACGCTTTATAATCTTAAGAAAAGCAAGACTAGAATCACGGATTTGGATGGTAAAGCATCATTATCGCATTTTAGTGAAAATGAGATGATTGTTTTCCAAGATTTTCTATATGAACAACAAAGACTAACAAAATCTGAAATTTCCAAAAACAATTATATCGTCTATCTTATTCCAAAAGTGGAAGGGTTAAAACAAATCGTTATTTCAGCCTCTAAATTCGAACAACAAAAACGTGATATTCCACAAACCATCGTAAGTTTAGACGCCAAAGATATTGCCTTGGCAAATCCGCAAACCAGCGCAGATCTATTGGAAAACACAGGGAATATTTACATTCAGAAAAGTCAGTTGGGTGGTGGTAGTCCAATGATAAGAGGATTCTCTACCAATAGACTTTTAATAACGGTTGATGGTGTGCGAATGAACAATGCTATATTTAGAGGAGGTAATCTTCAAAATGTAATTTCTATAGATCCGTTTGCCATAAAAAACACAGAAGTCACTTTAGGCGCAGGTTCTGTGGTTTATGGTAGTGATGCCATTGGTGGTGTTATGAGTTTTTACACTAAAAAACCACAATTATCCTATAGGGATGATTTGTACTTAACCGCAAATGTGTTAGCCAGATACGCTAGTGCCAATGAAGAAAAAACCGGTCATTTTGATGTCAATCTGGGCTATAGGAAATGGGCGTTTTTAACGAGTGCCAGCTATACCAATTTCGATGATCTTAGAATGGGTAGTAATGGCCCGACCGACTATCTTAGACCAGAGTTTGTAATAAGGGAAAATGGCGCAGATGTAATCGTGACCAATCCTAACCCATTAATGCAAACGCCTACAGGTTATGATCAAATTAACCTAATGCAAAAAGTAAGGTACGAACCATCCGACAATCTTAATTTTGATTTTGGATTGTACTTTTCTACGACTTCAGATTATTCTAGGTATGATCGGTTACTAAGATACAGAGGCGATGATTTACGCTCAGCCGAATGGAATTACGGCCCACAGCAATGGGTTATGGGTAATTTTCAAATAACCAAATTAAGCAGTAATTCTAATCTATATGATAAAATACAGACCACTTTAGCCTATCAAAATTTTAAGGAAAGTAGGGAAGATAGGGATTATCAATCCGCCATCCGCGAGCTAAGATCAGAATCTGTTGATGCGGTGTCTTTTAATCTAGATTTGGAGAAAAACTTGAATACCAAAACGAGCATTTTTTATGGTGCAGAATATCTGCACAATACCGTAGGTTCAGAAGGGCATGAAGAAAATATTGAAACCAATGCAACCGCTCCCAATGTAACGCGCTATCCAGATGGCTCTACATGGCAATCTATGGCGGCTTATGCCAGCTTAAAGTATAAACCCAATTCTAAATTTGTGTTTCAAACCGGATTGCGCTACAATCAAGTGATAGCTAAAGCGGACTTTACGGAGAACAATACATTTTTAAATCTCCCTTTTAATGAAGTTGAGATTAATACTGGTGCATTAACTGGAACGGCTGGTTTTACATGGTCGCCAAGTGAATTGATGCAATGGAAATTAAACGCTTCCACAGCTTTTAGGGCACCAAATATAGATGATATCGGTAAGGTGTTTGATAGTGAACCTGGAGCTGTAGTGGTACCAAATAACAATCTTGAAGCAGAATATGCCTATAGTGGTGAGTTAGGATTAAAGCTGAATTTTGAAAACAAAGTGATACTGGATATGGCAACCTATTACACCTTTTTAGATAATGCCTTAATCAGAAGAGCTTATGAATTAAATGGCGAAACAGAAATTATGTATGATGGCGAATTAAGCACAGTACAAGCTATACAAAATGCTTCAAAAGCTTGGATTTATGGGTTTGAAGTAGGTTTGGAGATCAATTTTTCTAAATATTTAAAATTGCGTTCCCAATATAATGTTATTGGTGGAACGGAAGACAATAATGGTATAGAAGAACCTGTGAGGCATGTGGCTCCAAATTTCGGGCGAACGCATTTCATCTGGAAAAACAATAAATTACAATTAGATGCCTTTGTGGTTTACAATAATGAACTTTCTTATAATCAATTGGCACCTTCAGAAATTGAAAAAGACTATATCTATGCCTTGGACTCCAACGGAAATCCTTATGCACCATCTTGGCATACACTTAATTTTAGAACCCAATATCAGTACAACGATAAGTTAAGCATTACGGCAAGCTTGGAAAATATTACCGACCAACGCTACAGACCTTATTCTTCGGGAATTTCGGCCGCTGGTAGAAATTTAATTTTAGCTTTAAAATATACGTTATAACCTTTTGAGTTGACCTACAAGTTATCTTATGGCCATACGGCTCAGATATAGGGCGTATACGGAAGCTATACGGATAATACCCGAATTTCACCCGAAGTAACTACGGGTGAACCCAAATTGGAATCTGTTGTTGATTCCCGCTTAGGTCTTGCTACATATGGTCTATATAAAAGAAACCTCATTTTTTTGATGAGGCTTATTTTACATAATATAGAGGATTTTAATTTTAGCGTTGTTTAATCGCTTTTTTGCTAATAACTTGGCCGTTAGACAAAGTGATTTTAGCTATATAAGCCGATTGACTCAATTGAGATAAGTTGTACACTTCAGTAGCATTGCTGCCTTTTAAGTTATAAACACGTCTTCCTAAAGCATCTAAAATTTCAACTTTGGAAATCACGTTTTTGTTAGAATTTAATTTGAATTCAACATCACCATTTGGTAATTCAACAATAGTTAAAGCGTTAGCGTTTATAAAATTATCATCTATAGAAAGCGTTGTAGTAGTAAATACAATTTCGAAACGGTCGTTGAAGTCGCCAGATTCAGATGTAAAAGTGTAGTCACTTGTAGAAAGATTATTATACGTATTAAGATAATTATCTTTGAGATAAATATTATTTTCGGTCAAAAATTCACCTTCAAATTGATAAATTGAAATTGTATATAAAGTAGGAGAATCAATACTAGTATTGAATCCTAAAGGAATTATTTCTTCTAAATTTAAGTGATCCGGATTTTTTCCTTGAATTGCGAATTTAAAAGCATTAGAATTTTCTAATAATGAAAATATAGCGGCATTAGTCTCTGTAGATAATTGTCTTTCAGCATCAAAATACATTCCATCATTAGCATCTGTGGCACCATTAATATAGGCAATGAGTATTTGGTTAAATACACCATTATCTGTGGTTAAGTTTAACCATAATTTATTGGTAGCGTTAGAAGCTGATCTAAAAAATTGATTGTTATTTTCGGTAACTCTCATACTATTATTAAAAATAACATCTGTAGTTCTTATATTTCCACCTACTAGTGTTGAAGGTGCACTATCATCCATAGAGACAAAGAAACCTTGGCCAGATGGAATATACGGATTTGGCATTATCATGTCGCCGCCCATTGTTGCACCAGAACCATTCATAATGGCATAATCACTTTGTGCATAGTTCAATGCTTCATTCCCATTAGTATTACCATCTGCTACAGTATTATGTGACCAAAAGAAAATAGCGCCGTAAATACTGCCAGCGGCATTTTGGTCTATACTTGCATTAGCGCCTAAGAAACTGACAACATCAATTGCCGAAGGATATGGATTTCCAATAAAATTCCAGTTGTTATCATTAGTTTCCGAATCATTTCTATAAATAGGAACATTATAAACGCCGTTATTAAAAGGCCCTTCAAAAATATAATCGAGTTGTGTGGGAAAAGACGGAGCAAAACCTTGTGTTGCAGCATAACCGGTACCAGGTAACATTACAGTTGCACCTGTTACTGCTTGCCAGTCATTATTATCATCGTCAATATCATCTTGGCCTGGTAGAGTGCCATTATTGTTATTTAGTTCTCTCGTAGCATCTAAAAAGTTTTCTCCGGAAAAAGAAAAAACGCGGTTGAGATTTGCTTCAGCTAATCCGTCACTAACAATTTCTCCGGATACTGGCGAACTCCAATAAGTATATTCTTGACTTGAATTTAATAAAGCTGTTTTTTTAATAACCTGTATTTTACTTTTATTCGATAATATATTACCTGTAATAGTACCTAAATCGTCTACTTGAACAAATGATCCATAAGGTCGAACAACTAAACTACCATCTACAACTAAGTTATTATCAATACGCACAAAATCATTGTCAGAGATAAATAATTCATGATTATTGGTAATGGTACACCCACAGGCTTCAAAACTAATTTCACCATTAGTTATTTCTGAAGTATCGTAGTTGTCATCAATTAAAGCAAAGCGATCTATTGCTGGAGGAACAGACCAAGTACCATCCCAAATGGATACACGTACATCGAGTTTAACGGCATTGGATGCTTCAAAGCAGGTGTCACTGTCTTCCCTTAGTTGACAATAATATTGATAGCCATCTAAATTCATAGTATCAATAATATTCAATGTTGCAGTTTGTTGCCCTGTATAATTGGGGTTAGCAGGTGAAATTTCAGTCCAAGTTGAAGTTCCTGGTTGATTAAAATACCATTGGTATGCTAAATTTTGGGTGTCTGCAGGCGTTGGACCGTCATATCCTTCAGTTCCTGAAATAGTTAAACTTGCTGAAAAAGTGCATTCGAATGCTGGTGCAATAGGTTGTAACGTTATGGTGGGTGGTAATCCTGTAGAAAAGTCGAATGCTCCAATAGTAGAATAATCTACATCGCTACAATCAGCATCAGTCCAATCTGTAATTATCCAATCTGCAGTCGAAAATGTGGTATTTGGAAATGTTGCGTTTGTATCTCTTTGAAAATTTGCGCCTTTGTCTCCTAGTCCTAAACCAGTAGCCCATGTTTGGTCTCCAAAAGATCCCCAAGAATCTATATTTCCAGTTGGATTTGAGACTGAAATCGCTGCGGTAGAATATAATCCTATATAATCGTGTCCGATATTTTGATTTCCGGATCTAAAAAAATTAATACTAGCGCCAATAGTAGCCAAATTTACTTGTGCTAAACTTCCATCACCACCTGTAACTGGACATTGTGCATCGTTAGTTCCACATGAAATTACGTAAGTACTGCCACTTGCAACTGTACCTGAGTCAAGAATTAAATCGTTAAATGTTGAGGTACTTCCATTATTATAGATTCTAATGCTATAGTTTGTAGTTGCAAAATTAATTAGCGAACCTGTGGCATTATATAGCTCTATATAAGTTAGACTGCCTGAAGGAGAATCTGTTATTTCACTAATAAATAAATCACTAACAACAGCACTAGAAGTCGTTTGACATCCAGCAATTGTATTATCAATTAGTGTAAATGTACTGCTAAAAACACACCCATTAGATAATTCAATACTTAACGGTCCACCACTTAGTATTGTATTAGGCAAACGAACTACTAGCTCTAAAGTACTATCTGAAACAGGTGTTAGCGTAACTCCATTTAAATCAGCCGTTGCTCCTGTAAGGTCATTACCAGGAGAAACAATGGTTACAGTAGTACCTGCAGGACCTTCGGTTGGTGAAATTGACCCACTTACAGCAGCGCAATTTGCAATACCTTCGACCACAAATGTATAAGGATCCTTTGTTGAATCTGTGTTAGCAATTGAAACTGTGACACTTCTTAAACCAGACAATGTAGTTGGTTGAAAAGTAATAGTAAAATCTTGAAAGGTATCAATGGCGAACGGATTTGTAAAACTTGAGGTTACAAAAAAGTCAGCAGTATTACCCGAAAGTGTAATGCTAGAAACGTTTAAATTAGCAGTACCTCCTTCGTTACCAATTCTGAATGTTTTAGTTTGCGATGTAGTGTTTATAGTTTGCTGAGCAAAGTAGGTATTGTTTAAAGATGATGTTGTTATACTTCCATTTGCAATAGTAGGAATACTTCCGATTACTCCTCTAACATTGATATTTGGTCCAGGCGTAAAACCAACTCCAGTTAAGTTAACAATACAAGTGCCTTCATCTATGTCGTCATTATTAATAGTAAGTGCTCCAGTCGAGGTACCATCAGAAACAGGAGTAAATCGTAGAGTAACAGTTTGCGAGTTACCAGATGTAATAGTAAGTGGAGGAGCAGGAGAAACAATAGTATAATCACCAGTAATACCAAAAGAACTAACCGTTAAGTCTAAACTACCAATATTTTCAATTTCAAACGTTAAATCTGAAGTGCTGCCAATACCAACACTTCCATAATCTATAGTATAACCACAGTTTTGATTGGTAGACGTATTATCTACAAGTTGCAGTTCTGGTTCAGGAGTAGAAGTTCCGCAAAAAACTTCTACATCGTCAAAGTAAAACGAACCACTAGATCTAGGACTCATGAACCACCTGATATAATAATTGCCAGTTAGATTTAGATTATAATTGAATTGCTGGTAGGTCGTTGTAATGTCTCCGGTATTACTTCCATTTGCAAAGATCTGTGAACTATCAAACCACGCAACACCGTCTGGTGAATATTGAATAGTGATAGTGTAATTTGATGAACCACCTGAGGCACGTGCCCAAAAACTTAAGTCGCTAGGGTCTGTTAACTGCTCCGTTCTAATCCAGTCATTATTGTCATTCATTCCAGCTTTATAACTACCATTATTAGCATCTCCTATGTTATAATAAGAATCATTGTTGGTCCAGCCAGTTGGATTACTAGTTCCTCCTTCAAAACCTTCTTCTAAACATGGCCCAGTTAAAGTAGTTGAATTTCCAGTTAAAGGATTCGTCGTGTTATAAACAGGTCCACCAGTACAACTAGAATTATTTTGTGCAAAGACAAAAAAGTAATATTGTGTTGTCTGCGATAATCCTGTTGCTGTAAATGTTGTAGTATTAGAACTTTGGATCACAGTACCAGAACCTAATGGGTCACCATTAGAGTATGATGTTCCATTAACAGGATTTGCGCCAAGCGTAGGTGATGTGCTTGCCACAACTAAATACTCATCTGCAGTTGTTGGAATAAATGATCCATCAATTGAAGCTGAAGTGATATTATTTAATACTAAACTTGTTGGTTGGGTTATTGGTGCAATACATGGTAATGATGAAACTCCCCAAATTTCTATATTATCTATTGCAATGTCTTCGTCTCCGTCATTTAAATCATTAAATTCGATTTGAATATCTAGAGAATTTCCAGTCCCAGAAATATTTGCAACAAATTGAGTGAAGGTGTCAGTTATGGCTGTTCCATTTCCTATACCATTGAAATTACTGTCTAATCTAGGCTCACTATTCGTACCGCTTGCAGCCTCAACCCATAATATATTTTGAGAAGATGATGTATCTATTATTCCTGTAATGTGCATATATGAATCACCATCCCAATCTTGATTGCTTCCATCATCATCCTCTGCAATGTGTATACGCAATTGTAAATTAGTATAACCGCTTACATTAATATTGTCAAAATTCAGACTTAAAGTGTTTGGGCCTCCATCGCCATTAGTATCGTGAGCGGCAAAAAAATAGGTTCCTTGCTTATTTGCAAAAACCATTTGAGTACCAGAAATGTTAGATGACCCATCAGTTCGAGTAAAATAATCTTCCGAGCCATCTGAAAACTCGGGAATACTAGTTGTGTAACCACCAACAGTTTCAAATGTAATTTCATCAATTTTTACTTGCCCATAACCAGACAAACCAAAACACAGGAAAAGTATAAAAACTAGGGAGTAATTCTTTTTCATAAGGGAGCAATTAGCAATTAATCAACCACAAAGATACATCAAAATCCTTGTAGGTCAGGACTTTGTAAAGTACGTATTTATTAACAAATTGTTAAATTTTGTCACCATTTTTCTATTAAAAACACGGTTTGCCGTTAAAGTGTAACATCAGAATTTTAACACACAAATTAGACCTTAATTTTTCAAATTCCATAAAATTAAAATTTATGGCTAATCTATCGTATTTTTGATGTAACGAAGTCATTTAAACTTTTTCCATTTGCTAAAAAATTGCACTTTTTCGTCTATTTTTTGTTTTTTTTTCTTTCCGTATCGATGCTATGCAAATCAAAAAAAAGACTTCAACTAGCCAAAAAATCACTAATTTTCGCTTAAATGTTAAAAGTTTAAATCACTTCAATGAATCCACATAAAACCTATACCGTTAACGAAGCGCAAAAAAAGTTGGAACATTATTGTGCCTATCAGGAACGTTGCCATAAAGACGTTAGGTTAAAATTAAGGGCCATGAACATGATTCCTGAAGCTATAGATGTGATTATGGTACATTTAATTCAGCATAATTTCTTAAACGAAGAACGTTTTGCCAAGGCTTTTGTCAGTGGGAAATTCAGAATTAAAAAATGGGGAAAAAACCGTTTGGTCAGAGAATTGAAATTTAGGGAGATTTCTAAATATAGTATTGATACAGCCTTAAAAGAAATCGATTTAGACGATTATTATAAAACATTGGATGAATTAACGTTAAAGCGTATAGCCCAAGTCAATGAAAAGAATAGCTACAAGAAGAAAAAAAAGGTGGCTGATTATTTATTGTATAGAGGGTGGGAATCGCATTTGGTTTATGAAAAATTGAATGAATATTTAAAAACGTAGAAAATCTCCTGTTATATACGTTTTTTTAATGAGTTCATTTTATTCGTCTATTCCTATCCCTTAATGGAACTCATGATTTGCTTCGCAGTTGCCTTGATGCAAAACGAACCAATCCCGATAGCTATCGGGACAAAACGATTTGTTAGGAATTACTCATGGATTAATATTGTATAATTTTGAATTCGTGAATGCTTTTGCATTTCGCTAAAGCGCCATTCGCTAATACATTAATGATTTAGGGATCTATTTTGCTATTGATTCCAATCCTAGAATTATTTTCAAAATCACCATTTTTGCTCATTATTTCTGAAAATCGTTGATTCCGACGCTGTCGGAATTTAGGAATTGAGCTCAAACTAGCTTTTGGCTTACATGAGGTATACTTAGAATCTGCAGTATTTAGTTTTTAAATTGGTTTTTGGGTATCTAAGCATAAAAACAAGAAATGGTGGCTAACTATTTAGTGTATAGAAGGTGGGAATCGCATTTGGTGTATGAAAAATTGAATGAATACATTAAATAAAAAAAGCCTTTTCAATCCCGATAACTATCAGGAGAAAAGGCTTGGAATTTTAAACATTATTTTCCAAATAAAACACTCTGTTTAAATAGTATTGAAACTTATATACTGTTTTTAACAAGTCAAAAATTTTGTCTTGGTTCTTGACTCTAATAGCGCAGCGGTCTTATGTCTTTTTTTTTATCTAAATGTTAAAAACAGCACCCAAATTCAAAGTAAACTGATTGTGTATATCAACTATATTGTCCTTATCATATTTAGCTAAAGGAAAATTCGCTTCTGTATAAACACCAAAACCTGCCGTAAAGAAATAACGCGCGCCAATATGGCCACCAAAGTTTTTAAGGCTGAGGTTTAAACCCGGATACAAATCAAAATTTTCATCAATGTTAATAACATTGCCCAAATTTGCATTAAAACGCGCTTTTAAATCAAATCGATCTTCAAAATCAAGATTTTCTATACCACTAGCACCTCCCAAGGCATAAGAAGAAGATACACCAACGGAAATATTTTCACCTAATCCATAATCGAAACTCGCATTGATTCCTGTGGCCATATCTTGAAAATTAGCACCAACCTGAAATTTAGTATCGCCTTTACCTGAAAAAGCTTGGGCATTACCAAAACTGAAAGCCAATATTGCGACTATTACTATAATATTTTTCATGTTTTAGATTTTAAAAATTTGGGCAAAGATACAAATAGAAATCAATTTGAATTAAAAAAAATCAAAGGAGTTCTGCGTCAGAAAATTACACAAAACGTTTGGTGTTTGTAATGGCCTTTTGATTTTTCCAGTCAATCCATTTTTGCCCTTTTATGCGTCGCATTAGATTATCGACGTTCCGCATCACAAGAATATTGTAAATGGCTTTGCCTAAGTTTACTGGGTTTCTTGCTATGGCTCTTAAGCTCATGGAAAATCCTGGTGTAATGTAACGCATATAATGCCAATAGCCTTCTGGCATATAAAGAACTTCGCCATGGTTCAAATCACAAACCCAGCCTTTGGCGTTTTTTAGTGCTGGCCACTTTTCAAAATCGGGATTTTTAAAATCGATATCCTCTCTTGCAATTAAAGCATGTGGTACTTTGTATAAATATTTGGTTTGGTTTTGGTCGAATAACATACATTGCTTTTTACCTTCAAAATGAAAGTGAAAAATATTGGCCAAATCAATATCATAGTGCATAAATGTATGCGAATCTTTGCCGCCAAAGAAGAGCATAGGCAGTTTTTTCATTAATCGAAGTCCAAAATCTGGAAAGGTAAAGTCTTTTTGAAGTTGAGGAACTTGCCTAAAAATATTCCAAAGGAAAATACGGTATTTAGTCGGTTCGCGCTGCAGTAAATCCACGTAATCTCGCATCTTCATTTCGGCATGTGCTTGGTTAAAGCCATCTGAGTGATTTACAGGTCTGTCATCATAAAGCGGAACCGTTTTATCGCCAGCAACGTCTTTTATGTAGTCTAAATTCCACTTGGTGTAAGCTGGCCAATCTTCAATAAACCGCTCAATGACCACAGGCTTTTGTGGTTTAAAATAATGCTTCAAGAAATCAGCTTTTGAGATCGTCTCAACACGAGGAATGTCTTGTAGTTTTAATTGCAAATTCTAATTTTTAAGTCAAGATAAGTTCGAGGTCAAAGTTAAAAAAACCTTACTAAAACACGACTATTGTGGAAGCAGAATTATAGTTAAATTTAGTTTAAAGCCATTTAGATTCACGTTCCGTAGCATCTAACACATCAACGTTCAGAACAGTGGCAATCTCTTTTGCAACATCAAAAGCTTTTTGAGTATCTTCAGTAACGAAGGCTTCGATTTTTCGATTGGTATTATAGAATAGATTGACTTTTACAATGGTACTTGTAACGTTTGTACTAGCCGTTGAAACCCATACTCTGGAGGTTTGATCCGTTTTAAAAACCGAAATATATTCTATTTCAGGAAAGTCTTGCCATTGTCCAATTGTTAAACCAAATAGGCTTGTGATCTCACGATAGGTGTTCTTGTCTAAATTAAATTCGATACCATCTCTTTTTAAAAAATAAAGACTTATAGCCATAAACATAAAACCAAGATACTGACCAGATATTATGGAGATAATACCAAGTAAAACAAGACCAACACCATAAATAAGTTTAGGTGTCGGTCTTGGTTTTGTGAAGATCATAGTGATAAATAGTAAAGGATTATTTTTTATCCGATTTATCAATCTTAGCATCGTCTGCTTCAATCTCTTTTTTGTCTTTGCCTTTTAAATACTCTGGCAAATCCATACCAGCCATATTAAACATTTCCTGTAAAGGCGGCACCGATTTGTACATGCCAGAAAGGAAATTAGCCGTTGATGATTTTCCGTCTTCACCGTTGGCTCCGCTATCCCAAACCGTCACTTTATCGATTTTAATATTCTTGATGGCTTCTGCTTGCGTTTTTACCAGTTCCGGTAATTTATCGGCAATTAATAACAACACAGCATCTCTACTGTTGTTACCAGCAGCTCTCACGATTTCCTGTAAACCTGCAGCTTGTTTTGTCAACACTTCAAACTGACCTTGTGCTTCTGCTTGTGCTTTAAAGAGTATCGCATCCGCTTCACCTTTTGCTTTACGTCTAATGCGCTCAGCTTCGGCTTCAGCATCAATCTCTACTTTGCGTTTATCAATTTCTGCAGGTACAATAATATCGGCCATTTGAGAGGAACGCTCGCGTTCTGCTCTCGCTGTTTCCGCTTCTTGCTCTGCAGCATAAGATTCTTGTAAGGCTTTGGCGCTTTGTACTTTCTCAGAAGCAATGGCTACGCGTTCGGCTTCGGCTTCACGCTGACGACGTAACGAATCGGAATTTGCTACGGCAATCTTCGCTGTATTTTCACCTTCTACAGCTTGTGCGTTTGCGGCTGCTACTTGGGTTCTTTCATCCTGTACGGCATTGGCCTCACCAATAGAACCATCCCTTGTTTTCTCGGCAACCGATTTACGTGCAGCGTTAATAGCATGTGCAGCGGCTTCTTTACCAAGCGCTTCGATATAGCCAGACTCGTCAACAATATCAGTAATGTTTACGTTGATCAGTTTTAAACCTACTTTCTTTAATTCGGTCTCAACAGACTGCGAAATATTGGTTAAGAATTTATCTCTATCATTATTGATTTCCTCAATATCCATAGAGGCAACCACCAAACGTAATTGTCCGAAAATGATTTCTTTAGCTAATTCTTGTACATCTTGTGCGCCCAATCCCAATAAACGTTCCGCAGCATTTTGCATGACGCCAGGTTCGGTAGAAACACCAATGGTAAAACGTGATGGCACATTAACACGAATGTTCTGTTTAGATAAGGCATTGACCAAATTCACTTCGATAGAAATTGGTGTTAAATCCAAGAATTCATAATCTTGAATCACAGGAATGATAAAAGCCGCGCCACCATGAATACATTTAGCAGATTGTCCGCCGCCCACTTTTCCATAGACCACTAAAATCCGGTCCGATGGACAACGCTTGTAGCGTTTTATTAAAATAAGTAAGGTAACAACGATAAATAAAGCAACGAAAATCAGTAGCATTGGTCCGCCTAAGCTTTCCGCATTAAAATTCTCTTGAATGGTTAGTAAATACATAGTTTAGAAATTTGAAGGTTAATTTTATTTTGAAAGTTTCTTTTGAGTCTCATGACTCAATAAAGGGTCGTTTTGGGCTTTTGTAGGCTCAATGGGTTTTCGGGTGTGGTCAACAATGAGAATGCCATTGGAAGTGACATCGACAACCTTTATAATAGTTCCTGTTTTTAATTCGGTAAATGAATCGGTGAGTGCATCCAATGTACGCATTGTACCTTGCACACTAACACTCACTTTTCCCATTTTAGAGCGATCGGCTCCAATGGTTAAATAAACTTCGCCCACAGCATCGAGTGCATTCTTATAATTAAGAGTGCCACTATCTGAAAGTTTACTTATAAAATAGAATAGTGCAGCCATAATAACCATCATCAATAAACCACAAATCACAGATATGATGATGGTTAAGGGTGTGGAAAGTCCTGCATCGATACATGCAATGCCACTCCAACCGAATATGGTAAAAAAGCCCACAAGGTTTTTAAAGGATATAAATTGAAATCCGGCACCATCTGCATCAATATCTGAGTCCAAATCACCAATATCGTCAGCATCACCACCTACAAAAGCCATGATCATAACTACAGAAAAAATTAGAGAGCCAATGATGGCCACTAACCAATATATTTTGGATAGAAATTCTAAATTTGAAAACCATTCTGCCATAATTCCTAGGGTTTTATTTGAGTTTATAAATATACGACCATTGTAAGATTATTACATCTTATTTTGAAAGTTAATCAGTCACAGCGTCACCACCAAGAATGACTTTTAAAGTCATGGTTATTTTTGAAATCTTTTATTGGAATGTAACTATCCAAATAAGGAATGTCAATGGTATTGATGGATATTGTGGTAAGGTCGTTTCTATACGTTTAGTTGTGAATTGTATTTGGGTAAAGATCGACTTTCAATATATCAGTATATCACGGAAGAATTTTGTTACAGAAAAGTTGAAAAATATTTTTTGAAGGTGTAAGCTTGATTTGTTTCTTATTTTAATGGAAATTCAGTGTTGCAATCCTCACACTTGTATTGATATCGTGTGCTAAATGGCAATGTTCCTGTAATAAAACCAATGACAAAAGACATCAAGGATTTAAAGTCGTTGATGGTGGAATAGAGCTGAATATGGTTGCTTCCGCAATTAGGACAGACAATCGGTTCACCGTCGTCATTGACAGAATAGGCTTCAATGGATTTTAAAATAGCCAAGGCTTTTTCTTCGTCTTTGGCAAGTACTTTGAGTTTAATGCCTCCAATGGCGTTGCTTACCAAAGGATCTGTATCAATAGTGATATTGTCTTTGAGAAACACTTTTATACCATCAGATTCTAATCTCCCTTTTATGATTTCGGCTTCTGCGGAATATTGGAATTTGGCTATAGTGACGAAGGTGTTTTGCATAAAATTGTAGATGAGTAATATTAGTCGTAGTATTCGATTTTTCCTGTCTTTTTATAGACCTCTTTATCTATCCATTGATGATGACCTCTTTTTCTTGCATCAAGTAATTCTATATCTAGTTTTTCGGCAATTGCGAATGCTTCTTTTACGACGTTTTCATAATGTTCATAAACAAATAAATTAATGATCTCATTTTTATTGTGCCATAGATTTACTTCGTAACCGTTTTCTGTTTTGAATACTGAGATATATTTTAAATTTTTTAGATCTTTCCATTTTTGATTAATGCTAAAACGACCTAAAGAAGTTTCATATTTTATTTTTTTATAGGTGAAATTGAGATGTATGGATTTTGTTGTCAAATTAGGAAGTACCATATAATTAATAACAACAATACCAAGAGCTATTAAAAAAACTATGTTTGTGTCATTATTTGTTGTGATGAAATAATAACAAATTGTTGAATAAATAGTTAGGATAAATGCAATTAAAATACTTTGCCATATTGAAATATCAGGCTCTCTAATTGTAAATTCTTTTTCTATCATTACAACAAAGATAATATTTAATACTATTGATGCCGATTCGCCAACAAAGGAGGTGGTTCACCATTAAAAGGGTTCCAACGACTAATGGTTTTGGCTTCCATACCAGCAGCACTCATTACAGCTCTATCGCCATAACGTTCACGCATTTTATCCATGGCATTACAGAGGTTGAGGTGCATTTCGTTATCCTCAAACAAATTGACTTGATGGCCGCCTTCTACCAAATGGCTAAACCGAACTCCGATTAATCGCACTAGAAGCCTGCGATGGTACAGTTTTTTGAATAAATCCAATACCACAGGAATAATAGTATGATCCATGGCACTATAAGGAATCCGTTGCTGTTGCGTATACGTCTGAAAATCGGAATAGCGAATTTTAAACGTCACACAAGCGGTTAATTTATGGCCACGACGCAATTGGTACGCTAAATTTTCTGCCATGGCAATTACCAAACCTTTTAGTTTATTTACATCTGTAGTATCCTGTCCAAAAGTACGTTCGGTAGAAATGGATTTACGTTCGTGATATTGTACCACAGGCGAGTTGTCTATACCATTGGCTTTTTTCCAAATCACCAATCCATTTTTACCCAAAACTTTATGCATCAGTTCCATGGGCATTTCTTGTACCGTTTTTATACGTTTAACGCCCAAATCGCAAAGTGATTTGTAAGTGACGTTCCCAACCATTGGAATCTTTTTAACCGAAAGTGGCGCTAAAAACGGTTTTTCTTCACCAGAAATAATCCGGATTTCATTATTGGGCTTTGCTTCGCCAGTGGCTATTTTTGAAACCGTTTTATTGAGCGATAAGCCAAAAGAAATAGGTAAGCCGGTTTCTTTGATGATTTTCTGGCGTAATTCTGAAGCCAACTTGTGGCAGCCAAAGAATTTATCCATTCCTGTGAGATCCATGTAAAACTCGTCAATGGATGTTTTTTCATAAAGTGGCACGCTTTCTTTGATAACATCAGTGACATCGTTGGAGAATTTGGTATAAATACCAGAATTTCCTCTGAGCACGATAGCCTCAGGGCAAAGCTGTTTGGCCATACGCATTGGCATGGCAGAGTGGACGCCAAATGTTCGGGCTTCGTAACTACAGGAAGCCACAACACCTCTATCGCTGGTGCCACCAATAAGTACGGGTTTACCAATAAGACGACTATCGAGCAGGCGTTCGCAAGACACAAAAAAAGTGTCTAAATCCATGTGTACTATTGATCTGTTGTTGTTCATTTTATTTTGTTACCCTTGTGCCAGTTTAAGATCCTCAAAGCTTTTCTTATTCTGAAATGTTGGATTTAGCGATTTCACCGAATACCTTGGATCTTCAATTATTGCTAAACGTTCTAATTCTGAAACTTCAATATTCACACAATTAAATTCCACCATGACCTTACCGATTATTTTATAAATGCCTTTGCCTCTAAATGGATATTTGGCAGCAATGGGAGGAAAGTGAACCGTGTCTATAAAATCACCATCACGATCTAAAAAGGTACCGAAGTGCATGACTTTTCCGTTTGATGTTTTGGTGTTTTTTGTAGTGATTAAATACCCTTCAATAATAATGAGCCTGCCTTCTAATTTTTCAAGATGTCTGGCACGTAAATTTCCTGTTGATTTTGTGGTCAATAATAAAAACGGATTACACAAAGGAAAACCTAACAGTTCTATTTCATCAAAAGCAGTTTCTAAAGCTGTACTTGGTAATTCAGGTGTATTGTAATTGATTTTTTCAGTTCTAAATAGATTAACAACATGGTCTTGAATTATGGTTTTACTGATTTTTAAATGGGCTTCCCAAAGCAATTCACGTTTGTTAATTCCTGTAAAACGAAAGGCATTTATTTTTATTAAAATAGATAGCTGTTCAATGGAAATCGGGACACGTTCTATAAAATCATCAAGCGATTGAAATATGCCGTTTTTGATACGTTCATTCAGAATACGATTGATAGTTTTAGACTCTAAGGATTGCAAAAACATAAAGCCTAAATAGATGGTTTTGCCTTTAATAATAGCTTCGACAGCTGATTGATTGATGCATGGCGCTTCAATTTTTCCATGGTGCATTCTGGCTTCGTGTACATAAAGTTCGGTGCTATAAAATCCACCAAAATTATTGATAGTAGCTGTCATATATTCCAAAGGATAGTGGGCTTTTAAAAATAGACTTTGATAGCTTTCTACGGCGTATGAAGCAGAATGCCCTTTAGCAAAAGCATAACCTGCGAAACTTTCTATTTGTCGCCAAATATCTGCAACAACATCATATGATTCGCCACGTTTTGCACAGTTATCAAAAAATTTTTGTTTCACTTTGTTGAATTCATCGCGGGATCGAAATTTACCAGACATACCACGACGTAACATATCGGATTCGCCCAAATCCAAACCTCCAAAAATATGTGCGACCTTAATCACGTCTTCTTGATATACCATAACGCCGTAAGTTTCGGGCATAATACTTTGCAAAACAGGGTGTGCTTCTTTTCGTTTTTCAGGATGACGATGACGCAAAATATATTGGCGCATCATACCACTGTTGGCAACACCAGGTCTAATAATGGAACTTGCTGCCACTAAACCCAAATAATCATCGACCTGAAGTTTTCTTAACAGCATTCGCATCGCAGGAGATTCTACGTAAAAGCAGCCAATGGCTTTGGCATTTCTCAGTAAATCTTTTATGCGCTCGTCTTGCTTAAATCCTTTAATATCATGAATGTCAATTGGTGGTTGGTCTTTGTAGTTCTCGTCAATAATTTCAACCGCTTCCTTAATTTTTCCTAAGCCGCGTTGACTTAGAATATCGAATTTGTACAACCCAATATCTTCGGCAACGACCATATCAAACTGTGTGGTGGCAAAACCTTTTGGAGGCATAAATGTGGCACAGTAATAATGAATCGGTTGTTCTGAAATTAAAATACCTCCTGCATGAATGCCTAAATAATTGGGAAATCCTTGAATATACTTGGCGTATTTAATGACGAGTTGCGATAATTCATCGAGTTGATTCACATGGTATTTTCCTCTGGTAAGCAAATCCATTTCAGATTTTGGTAAGCCGAATACTTTCCCTAATTCGCGTACCGAAGCTTTAAATTTAAAGGTGTTATAAACCGTGATAAGTGCAGTGTTCTCAAAATTATCGAAGATAAATCGTGTAATATCATCTCTGTCTTTCCATGAAAAATCAATATCAAAATCTGGTGGATTTTGCCGGAATAGGTTGATAAAACGTTCAAAATATAAATCGAGCTCAATCGGATCGACATCTGTGATTCTGAGTAAATACGCGATAATACTATTGGCACCGCTTCCACGACCAACATAGTAATAATCTTTGCTACGTGCGTATTCCAATATTTTCCAATTGATAAGAAAATAGGAGACAAAGCCTTTTTGTTTTATAATATTGAGTTCTTTTTCAATCCGATCATAAACCTTTTGTTCACTATCATTTCCGTAGCGATAGGGAATACCATCGTAAGTGAGTTTTTCCAATAATTCGTAATCCGAAGTTTCATTTTCAGTTAAACACTTTTGGTTTTTAGAGTCATCAGTTTTAAAATCGAAATCGATAGAACAATTGTTTAATAACTGCTCGGTATTATTGATAAGTTTTGGGAATTCCGAATAAGTTTCACACAAGTCATTATAGGGCAACATGACATCTTTCTCGTTTCCTTCTTCAGATTTTGGAAGTTTACTTAATAGGGTGTTATTATCAATCGCTCTGAGTAAACGATGTGTATTAAACCCTTTTTTATTCTGAAACGATACCGTTTTTAGCACCACTAATTTCTCTCGCAACATATTCCATTTCGAAAATTTTAAATGGTTGAGGTCTTTTGGTGCAATGCCTAAAAATTCATTGGGTTTTAATTCATAGTGCTTTCCCTTTTGATACGGATAAATCACAAAGCAATCCTCTAATATTTCATCTGGTCGTTCAGGAATTTTCAACTCATGATTATGGAGGAATTTGGAGAGGTAATCATTGATGTTTTTAAAGCCATTATTATTTTTCGCAATAAGAATAAATTGCTGTTCTGCACTATTTCTAAAATCGACACCAAGCACAGGTTTTACTTTATATTTTTCTGAAAGTCGAACGATATCCAAACATGCAGACGTCGTATTTATATCTGTAAGCGCTAGAGTGCGCACACCATTTTCTGAAGCAATGGCAAGCAGTTGCTCTGGTTTTATAGTGCCATAGCGAAGACTATAATAAGTGTGACAATTCAAATACATAATAGAAATATTGTTGTTCGATAAATGATAAAAGACCGCTTCGCTTTTAGAACCAACCTGCCTGACGGCGAGGCAGAGAACATAGACTAAATTCTAACTAACTGAAAACAGATGTAAACAGATTGAAAAAATCTCTTCTTTATATACTTGAAATTACTTCTAAATGCAGATTGTAAAATTAGCTACTATATGTAGTTTATGTTGCTCTTATTTGTAGCAATTAATGTTAAAGTATGATTCAGTAGATTATGAATGAAATTTTAAAAATTATGAATAAGGTTTTACACCAAAGTGAATTTTTATCAATTGATTAGGATATTTTATTAGACAGTAACATTACACTTTAGACAGTAACATTACACTAAAAATTTAGTGCTAATGTCCAAACCAAAAATTGTCAAAATTTCTTTTGGTTTTAATTTGTTTACGGTTTTTCCACAGCAACGCTGTGGAAAAACCGTAAATATCAGCTGTTTTACACAATTTTCATCTTTTCTTTGGTAGTAGAGTTTTTTTTTCTCTAGATTTATAGTGTTGGAAACATAATTTTGAGAGAAATAGAAGTCACTCAGAAGAATGTGGACAACAAAAATGTTTAAACATATAGCTTGCGCAAGTTTTTTTATTTTTATCCCTTAAGAATTTTATTGATAGCGCAAATTTAAAAGACTTCTTACCAAAAGACTTCTACTTCTCATACCCTTATATGAGATAATAAATGACTTCTGTTCCCTATTTATTTAGGGTGAATTTATTTATTAATCAACCTATCTTAAAAAAATGATGGGTTTAAAATCTTAAAATTATGAAGAAATGTAGTATCCTATAGAAATTTATTATAGTGTTTTCATTGACAATGCTTACTTATAGTTGTTCGACTGATAATATACTATCAGAAACAACCTCCAACTCAATATTAAATGAGACAACCGTTTTAAAAAGGTCTAGCAATTTTACCTTTTCTCAAAAGAATATTGATTATATAGGGGTGATGCATAATAAACATTTAGAAGATGCTTATGAAAATTTCGATTATAATTCTACTACGCCTATTGCTGATTTAAAAAGTAATTTAATGGCAATTGACATTCCTGAATTAACCATCGAAGAAAAGGAAGACATCATTAATTTTGTTTTCGAGAATCAGATAGAAGGGGGTGAAAACAGTTTAACTGATTTAGATTATCTAAAGCAAAATTTAGAAACTCAGACTGCTAAAGATATTGTAGATTCTGCATACAGCAGTCTAAATAATTTACAATACCAATCTGATTTTTCAAATGCTCTTATAGCTCTAAAGATAAATGCTTCAAACAGCCTAACCAAATCCGACTTAAATTCTGTCTTAGCATATTTGGAAGTATTGGAGCAATCAAGCTATTTTTGGAAATCCACTGAATTTGGTGGTTCTGGCATAGGAAATGCAACTATTTTGAATATGCAAGTTTATATTAATGGAGTCACACCTTGCACAAAAGCAATTATAGGTGCTGATGGAACGGGTGCTGCAACCGCTGTGCTTTCCGCAGGTATTGGTGGTTGGATTGCTGGAACATTAAATCCAGGTGCTATGGCTGCAGCTGTAGCAATTGCAGCAGCGGCTGCATCAGTAACTGCATCACAGACCCATTATGCTTGCCAAGATTAATATTATGGAAAAAAAGTTTTATCAAAAACCAATATTTATATTAATTATCGTCTTCATTATTTACCTCATATCGACTGCGGCATTTTTCACAGTTAATGCAATGATGGAGTCAGAAGGTTATACAAAAAGTTGGAACATAAAGTACTCGTTAGTGCAAGCAATAATCCCAACATTAATAATGCTGTTTTTCGTTTTTATTGGAAAAAAAAGGAAAAAGAAAGATTAAAAACTTTAAGTTACAAAGTTTTACTATAAAAAATAGCAGTTAAGAGTTAAATCAAAAGTTTAGTTCTTTTCTGCTATCTTAATTTTTAGTCGAAAAAGACAGTTTAGCAGCCTGCTAATTTTCAAATAAGGAAGAGTTGTGCTTAGTCTATCCGCTTGTTCAAGAGACATAAATCATTTGTTTCATTCAATCAATAAAAGATTTAGATTTAAAAATTGAAAATAAATGCTTTCCATGTGGAATAAGTTATCACTTGTAATATAATATATTTGACAAACTTCTAATGTTTAAAAAAGAGTTTTGCAAGAATTGCTTATGAAATAGTAGCAGATTGCTTTTAAAATTATCTAAATGAAAAATTTTAGCACATATTTTTTTGTCCTAATTATAGCTATTGTAATAATTCTAGAATTACTTAAAGTAATTAAACTTTTATTTAACCCCACATTTTTAAAACACAAAGTATATGATTTTCCTAAAAGGAAATTTTCAATTTTTCTTTATCATATATGTGCGATATTAGTTTTAATAGTTACTATATTGAGGAAACTTGAAATAATTACTTTTGAAATATCATAATGGCTAAAAAAATAGCAGTTTAGGGCTAAATCAAAAGTTTGGCTCTTTTCTGCCATAATTGTTTCTAAAACGTAATAAAAAACACGAGAACTTCTACTGAATTTTCCTTGTTTTTAACACAGTACTTTGTTGGCAACTGTATTTTTATACGATACTATCTAAATCTTGTCTACCAATAATAGTCATTATCTCAACAACATCTTCGTTTACTTTGAAGAAAATACTATCAGATCCGCAGACGCAACGTCTATATCCTTTTTTTATAAAATCAACCGATTCAAATGAAAATGGTCTTTGAGCAATTATCTCAAAATACTTAAAAAAAGAATCAAAGTATTTATCCGCTTGAGTAATTCCAAATTTTTTAACTCCGTAATGATGAATTCGAATTAAGTCCTCTCTCGCAGTATTACTTATTCTAAATTCCGTCATTGAGTAGGTCCTTAGATTTTTTAAGGATTTGCGCTTTACTATCAGAAGTAAATCCGCTATTTTCAGCTCTTTCAAGCTTAGATCTAATCCAATCAATTTGAACTTGTTGACCTCTTGCTTGTCTAATTAAATCGTTGACTAATTCACTTTTACTTGAATATTCTTTATTGTCAACTTGATTTTTCAGCCATTCATCATTTGGTTTTGTGAATGATATACTTTGTCTAGCCATAATATTATTTTTTTGATGTAAAATTACACCAAATACGAATCATAATCAAATTTTTATGTATATTGTTGCGAACTATGGATATATAGTCAATAAAAGGTGTCTCAGATTATTCGAAAGTAAATCAAATTCATTTTAAAAAAGATTAGTTATGAAATTAATCATATGTTTTATTTGCGTTATGACCTCAATTTCGGTTACTTATTCTCAAAATTTAGACGAAATGAATTATTCTTTATCTTATACAAAATTAGAATCGAATATTGCGTTCAAACCTAAGCAGGATTTAGTAAAATACACTTTTGAAAAAAATGAATCTTTCCTGTTTTCTGATTTAAATCTCACGAATTTAAAACTGAATTCACTAAATCTAAACAGAAAATTATTTTCAAATATTAAAATTATTGAAAACACTTATATGGATTACACGGATTATCTAAGAGGTTGTGGACCTTTAGATGATGGTATTACCAACACGTTTAACAGTAGCGATTTAATGCTTTCCGTTTTTATGGACAATTTGGTGAATAATTATATTTTTAAAGGTAAAGGGCTGTTTTTTAAAAGGTAGTGAAGCCGTTGTAAAATACTGTAAACTGAAACGCGTTCAGCACTAGAAAGTTCAAAATGACCACACAAAAAAAAAGCACGATCAAAACCAAAATCCAAGATTAAAAAACCAATAACTATTACCAGTCTCTGGTGAATAGGTGTATTTTCCTTCTAAAGGTCCTAAAAAAGTTTCTAACGAATAGCCAACAGCATAACCACTGTAGTTTGGTGATGAGAAAAATTGACCAGTTTCAAAAAGGCCATCGTCTATATTAGCAATGTTTGCCGCTAATAAAATGTGATGTTTTTTAAAAATCTCATAGTCTAAAGTAAAGGTTGTTTTCACAAAACTATCTCCCGTTAAGGCTAAATAGTCATAACCGTAAAACGAATAGAAACTATTAATAAAATTAGCGCCATAGCCTCCTATGGCAAACCCTAATGCATTTGTAGATTTATCTCCTATTTTAAAGCCACCATTAGCTTCTATTTTTAAAGCCAATTTATCACTAAAACTAAAGGCGTAGCCAAGATCTGCTTTGGCTATTGAAAATTCTTTGAAATCTTCGTTGAAACCTGAAGCGTTCAGATACAAATGAAAATCGCCATTAAAGTAAAATCCGTTTTTGGGAAAATAGGAATTGTCGTAATCATCGAATTTTAAATTACCAAACAGGCTCAGGTAAACTGTATTTTCAAGAATGATATCATCTTCTTGGTCATTGTCAGTAATAGTTTCTGAAGTTATTTTAAGATGTTTATGTTCAGCACCAATCCGCAAGGCAAAATCCTTTCTAAAAATAGTCTGTAAATACACTTGATTTGTAAAATCTGAAATATTAGCATCAATTTTATTTAAACCTGATAACAAGGGCGAATCTTCCTCTACGGCTAATAAAGCACTCACGTTTTTATTAAAATGATTATAGCGCGATTTTACACCAATACTAATGTAAAATCCTTTATCAATAAAATAATCGAAATTATATCTGGTATTATCACCCAGAATAACATCTAACGAAGCAATATCATTACTAAATAAGAGTTTCTTTTTGGTAAGATTAGCGAGTATGGCACTTTTATAGAGGCCATCGTAATGAAGACCAAGTCTTAAAAACGTACTGGTTTCTGATTCAATTATACGACCCAATAAATTATATTCGCCTTCATTTTCCGTGGCTTCCAATTGGTATCTAAAGGTGTCAAAATTATTGGTTGCAATAAGGTTGTTTATCCCTTGTCTAAAATCTGAATAGCTTATTTTATCCTCTCCTTTTAACTTGAGCTTTCCAATAAGATAGGATCTGGTGTAACGCTCATTTCCTTCTATATTTACTTGGTTAATTTTAAGACTATCTATAACTTTAACCTGCGGTCGCTCAACAAAATTTGGTTGCTGCTGTTTTACAGCTTTCAATTTATTTAGTTGAGTTCTGGCTGCTGCTTCGCCATTGGCTATGATATTCTCACCTTCATCAAATGAGATTACAGAAAAATTGGTAATATCTGGTTTTATATAAATATCGGTTAATTCGGCTTTACTTTTCATGGCATTTATAGTCCGAAAATTATTAATCTGTAACAGAATGTCTGGCGCAGATTTCAAGGATTTACGGTCTCTTAGCGCATCTTGGACATCGACACCGATAATAATATCCATGCCTTTGGCACGTAATTCTTCAACAGGAAAGTTGTTGGTTACTCCGCCATCAATAAAAATATTATCGTCAATAACTACAGGTTGAAACAATGACGGTAACGCACCGCTTGCCGTAACCGCTTCGGCTAATTTACCCTCTTCAATAAGCAGGGATTCGCCAGTTTCTATATTGGTAGCGATACAAAAAAACGGAATAGGAAGTTCGTTAAAATCCCTGATATCATTAACGGGAACCATCAATTGATACAACAAATTATAAACGTTTTGACCACGTGATAAAGCCGAAGGTAAACTGATTTTAAATCTATCGAAAGGTAAAACTACGGCGTACTTTTCGGAATTTTCACGCTCGTAAAATGATTTGGATTGTCTGGGGAAGTTATCATTTATTAAAGCATCAAAATCTAGATTTTCAAACATGGCTTCTAATTGTTTGCCGGAATATCCTGAGGCATACAACGACCCAATAATCGCTCCCATACTTGTACCAGCCACATAATCTATTTTTATACCCAAGCTATCAATGACCTTTAAGACGCCAATATGAGCAAAACCTTTAGCACCTCCACCGCTCAGCACTAAACCTACTTTTGGTGGCTTGTGAGCTGTGGAGTCCTGAGCCTTTAATGGTAAAAGGCTAATGAGGAATAATATTAATATAATCTGTTTTGTTTTCATGCTCTATACAATACCTTTCAGGCTTTGCCTTCGACTTCGCTCAGCCACCATAAACCTGACAGTAAAGTGTAATTTATTCTTTATGATAATAGTTATATACTTTGTTTGCCCTAGAAACACCAATAACGGCTTCAAGTTCATCTAACTTGGCATTAGCAATGCGCTTTACCGTCTTGAATTGTTTCATTAAATCTACTATGGTTTGTTCTCCAACACCAGGAATGTTTTCCAGCTCAGTAGTCAACGCACTTTTGCTTCGTTTGTTCCTATGATGTTCGATACCAAAGCGATGGGCTTCGTTTCGTAATTGCTGAATAATTTTAAGGGTTTCGCTTTTTTTATCTAAATATAAAGGAATTGGATCATCTGGATAAAATAATTCTTCTAAACGCTTCGCAATTCCGATGATTGCAATTTTTCCTCGTAATCCTAAGATATCCAAACTTTTTAGTGCTGAAGATAGTTGCCCTTTTCCTCCATCGATGATGATAAGTTGTGGTAAAGGTTCGTCTTCTTCCTTTAAGCGTTTGTAACGTCTATAAACCACTTCTTCCATAGACGCGAAATCGTCTGCGCCTTCAACGGTTTTAATATTAAAATGACGGTAATCTTTTTTGCTTGGCTTTCCATTTTTAAACACCACACAAGCAGCCACAGGATTTGTCCCTTGAATATTGGAATTATCGAAACATTCGATATGCCTTGGTTCTTCAGACAAACGCAGATCGGTTTTCATCTGTGCCATAATTCTATTGGCATGGCGATCTGGATCTACAATTTTTATCTGTTTTAGCTTATCCATTCTAAAATACTTGGCATTTCTGGTGGATAAATCTAGGATACTTTTTTTATCGCCAAGTTTCGGTATGGTTACTTTTATATCATCTCCCAAATTTACTTTAAAAGGCACATAGATTTCTTTTGAAGTTGAATTAAAGCGTTGCCGGATTTCCGTAATGGCCAATTCTAATAATTCGGTATCTGTTTCTTGTAATTTCTTTTTTAATTCTAGGGTGTGAGACCTAATTATCGAACCATAACTTAACTGTAGAAAATTGATATAGGCATAGGTTTCATCACTCACAATAGAAAACACATCGACATTGCTTATTTTAGGATTAACAATGGTGGACTTGGCTTGGTAATTTTCTAAAACTTCAAGTTTTTCCTTTATTTTTTGGGCATCTTCAAATTGCATCGCTTCTGCGTGATGCCTCATTTGAATTTTGAATTGCTGTAAGGAATCCTTAAAATTACCTTTTAGGATTTCCCTAATCGCAGTAATGTTACTATGATATTCTTCTTCGGTTTCATAACCTTCACAAGGGCCTTTGCAATTTCCTAAGTGATATTCCAGACAGACTTTATATTTTCCCGCTTCAATTTTAGCTTCAGACAGATCGTAATTACAAGTCCGTAGTTGATATAAGCCTTTTATTAAACCTAAAAGTGTTTTTACGGTTTTCATACTAGTGTATGGCCCAAAATACTCTGAGCCATCTTTAATAACACGTCGTGTTGGGAATACTCTTGGAAAACGTTCCTTTTTAATGCAAATCCAAGGATAGGATTTATCATCTTTTAATAAAACATTGTATTTGGGCTTGTATTTTTTAATGAGATTATTCTCAAGTAATAAAGCATCATTTTCGGTTTCGACGACAATATGTTTTACCGATGCAATATTTTTTACCAATACCCGTGTTTTACCATAATCGTGATGCTTGGTGAAATAACTGCTAACCCGTTTTTTTATATCTTTAGCTTTGCCAACATAGATTAAACGCTCATCTGCATCAAAATATTGATAAACACCTGGTTGGTGTGGCAAGGTTTTTATTTGAATTTCTAAAGTCGATTCTGGCATATAATCAAAGGTAAATAAAAGTTATAAGTTTAGAGTTACAAGTACTTAAAGTTATCGTTATCTTGCGCCTCTTTTTTATATATTCAATTTATGACAAAAAAAATCTTGGGACGTGTTGATAAAGTCAATTTTCCCGATTTACAACTTAACAATATCGACGTTAAAATCGATACAGGTGCTTATACTTCAGCTATACATTGTTCAAATATTAGAGTTGAAGACGGTAAGCTCTATTGTGTTTTTGAGAGCAAAGGGCATCCTAATTTTAAAAGTGACGAAGTGGTTTTTGACACTTATACCCATACCGATGTAAAAAGCAGTAATGGGCATAAGGAAAACCGCTATAAAATTAAAACAACCGTTGTATTCTTTGGAAAAACGTATAAGATTAACTTAACTTTAAGCACTAGGGACGACATGAAGTTCCCAGTATTGATCGGTCGCCAATTCTTAAAATTGAAATTTTTGGTCGATGTCGATTTAGAAAATCAATCCTTTAAACAAACCATAACTAAATGAACATAGTCATCCTTTCACGAAACCCTGAACTCTATTCTACAAGACGACTTGTTGAAGAAGGTGAAAACAGAGGGCATTCCGTTGAAATCATTGATCCTTTAAAATGTGATATTATCATTGAAAAGGAAAAACCAACCATATATTATAAAGATCGTTATCTCGATTACGTTGATGCCGTCATTCCTAGGATCGGAGCATCCATCACCTTTTATGGTTGCGCTGTAGTACGACAGTTTGAAGAAATGGGCGTGTTTACTATTGCACCATCAGATGCCATAACCCGATCTCGTGATAAGTTGAGAAGCTTACAACGCTTAAGCAAAGCCGGAATTGGCATGCCAAAAACCGTATTTACCAATTATTCTAGAGACGTAGAAGAAGTGATTGAGTATGTTGGTGGCACACCTGTAATTATAAAATTGTTGGAAGGTACTCAAGGCCTTGGTGTGGTTTTGGCAGAAACTAAAAATGCAGCGGAATCTGTTTTGGAAGCGTTTAATGGATTGCAAGCTAGAGTCATTGTACAAGAATTTATAAAAGAAGCCAAAGGCGCGGATTTGAGAGCTTTAGTGGTAGATGGACAAGTAGTTGGTGCCATGAAACGCCAAGGTAAGGAAGGCGAGTTTAGATCTAATTTACATCGTGGTGGTTCGGCTAATATTATTAAATTAGATCACGACGAACTTAAGTTGGCAATGAAAGCCGCAAAAGTATTGAAATTGCCAGTTTGTGGTGTCGATATGCTGCAGTCTTCACGAGGTCCATTATTGTTGGAAGTAAATTCTACGCCTGGCCTGGAAGGTATTGAAAATGCCACGCAAAAGAATATTGCAAGGGCAATCATTACTTTTATAGAACGTAGCAAAAATTAATTTCGCGCGTAGGGACAAGGCGCGACTAGGCCGTACACACGATTTGTCCGTATACGCGATTCAATAATAAATGAAGCGAACGAAATGAAAGAAAAAGACCTCCTTCATATATTGGGAAAAGAAGTGGCATTGGGAGAAAGCGCCCAAGTCAGTTTTAATGTGGCAAAATTGCATACACAGAATACGATAGATGTTCCTGTGATTATAGAACGTTCTAAAAAACCGGGTCCAACAATTTTAATTACGGCTGGTATTCATGGTGATGAAGTTAATGGTGTGGAAATTGTTCGTCAGATTATATCCAAAGGGATTAACAAGCCAAAAAAAGGGACTATAATCTGTATACCTGTTATCAATGTGTTTGGGTTTATTCATCTGGATCGTGAGTTTCCCGATGGTCGTGATCTCAATCGTGTATTTCCTGGAATAAGAGGTGGTTCTTTGGCAAGTAGAGTGGCTTTTAAATTGGTTACGGAAATATTACCACATGCCGATTTGGTGTTGGATTTTCATACTGGTGGAGCAGATCGATTTAATGCGTCCCAAATTAGAATCATTAAAAAGGAGAAAACCTTGGACGAATTGGCCAAAATCTTTGGTGCCCCTTTTATTTATTACTCTAAAAATCTTAAAAAATCGTTTAGAAATACCTGCCATAAATTGAGTATCCCTATTCTTTTGTTTGAAGGTGGAAAATCGTTTCATATCGATAATACCATTACCAATACTGCTGTAAATGGTACCAAACGCGTTTTGCATCACTTGGGTATGTTAAACCGAAAATTTAAGGTCTCAGAGCCCAAAAAACCCTGTATTTACATTGAAGATAGCAAATGGATTAGAGCCAAATTTTCAGGAATGTTTAAAGCAACGGTGAGTATCAATGCTGAAGTCAAAAAAGGCGATGATATTGGAAACATTACCGATCCTTATGGTAGCTTCAACCACTTTGTAAAAGCACCAAATGATGGTTATGTCTTTAATATTAATGAATCGCCAATCATCTATCAAGGTGATGCGATTTTTCATATATCAACAAAAGTGACCTCGTGACAAAGAAAGCATTAAGATATAAGTATAAAGCATTAAGACAGCAACTGTCAGAAAACGAAGTTGACGATTACAGTATCGAAATTGCGAATCAATTGTTAACCTTAGGCATTTGGAACCATTCCTTTTATCATATTTTTTTAACGATTGAAGAACAAAAGGAAATCAACACGGATTTTATCCTCAATATTTTAGCAGGAAAAGACAAACACATCGTTATTTCCAAAAGTAATTTTAAAGATTATAGTATGACACATTTTCTGTTAACAGATAGTACGGTCATCAAAAAAAATAGATATAACATTCCCGAACCTGTTGAGGGTATAGAAATTAATCCATCACAGTTAGAAGTGGTTTTTATTCCCCTTTTAGCTTTCGATAAAATAGGTCATAGAGTAGGCTACGGCAAAGGTTTTTACGATCGCTTTTTAGCCAATTGCAAACCTGAAACTTTAAAAATAGGCTTATCTTTTTTTGAACCTGAGGATAGCATTTTTGAAGCTTCAGAAAATGATATTAAGTTGGATTATGGTGTGACTCCGAATCAAGTATTTGAGTTTTAGAGGATTCTTGAAAAGCCTTTTTATTAAACACAATCAAAATTCCGATGCCTGTACTAATGGCCATATCAGCCACATTAAAAACAGGGTCAAAAAACGAAAAGTACTTGCCGCCAAAAAAGGGTAACCATTCTGGTAGTGCGCCTTGCCAAATCGGAAAGTGCAGCATATCTACAACATTGCCATGAAATACGCTTTCATAGCCACCATCTTCAGGTAAAAATATAGCGACCTGCATTTGACTATCACTAAACAACATACCATAAAAAACAGAGTCTATTATATTTCCCAAGGCACCAGCGAAAATTATGGAAATGGCAAAAATGAGGGTTTTCGATTTCTTCTTTTTTGTAACATCCAAAAGCCAAAACGCAATACCTGTAACGGCGATAATTCTGAATAAAGTTAGAATAAGTTTCGCAGAACGATCGGAAATTAACGTTGTAAAATCGCTCAGTTTTGTTCCCCAAGCCATGCCATCGTTCTCAATAAATGCAATATGGAACCAAGAAAATACGGTAACATCTTCGCCTAATTGAAAATGGGTTTTAATGTAAATTTTACTGATTTGATCTATCAGTAGGATTATGATGATGAGTATAGCTGCTTTTTTTAGGGACATCTAAATGGTTTGGACAAAAATAGACGATTAATTTGGCTTTACAACCGTAATATTACCATTTATAGAGGTCAGTTTCCAAATGGAATTTTTATTATAAAATGTATCTATAGTAACCTTTCCATGATTAGAATTCGCTTCAATGGTTGCGCTTTTAGTTTCAATGTTAATATCGCTATCCAACGTATGTATGATTGCTGATTTTGCTTAGCCTTCAATAGTGCATCGTCCTTGTAATAATTCAATATGAAGCGATTTGAAATTACCTTTTAGATTTACAGCACCAATATCGCTGAGAATATTTAACGTGAGTTGTTCTGGGATTTCAAGATGTAAAGTTGCTGCAATAACTTTGTGTGTATTTCTCTTATCGTCTGGGATTTCTGTTAACGAAACATGCTCTAAACTTAATTTGAGGGTTTGATTTTCTTCTTTTATTGCAATTTGAAAATCATTTTGGTATTCACCATCTAAAGTTGAGATCACATTAATTTGGTCTGTTTTAGAAGTCGAAACCGAAATATCAAAAATTTGATTTCCGTTGATTGAAATGGTTTCAATATACGCTGCAGATAATTGTTTTTGTAATTTGTTTTGAGAACACCCAGGGAAGAAATAAAACAGAAATGCTCATAACAGAAAAAACCTTTCAGGTTTTGAAAACCTGAAAGGTCTGGTCGTTTTAGTCATGCAAAGTGAGAAATTCATTATTTTTTACTTTGATGATTATTCTGTTTAAATGTAAGCTAAAATTGATGAGATTCCTGCTTTTGCAGTAATTTGTTACTGCATATTCTTAGCTTCAATGCTCAACGTCGCATGTGGTACTAATTTTAGGCGTTCCTTAGCAATTAATTTCCCCGTGACACGGCAAATACCATAGGTTTTATTTTCAATGCGTATCAATGCGTTTTTTAGGTCGCGGATAAACTTTTCCTGACGAATAGCCAATGCTGAATTAGACTCTTTGCTCATAACAGCACTGCCTTCATCAAAGGCCTTAAACGTTGGTGCTGTATCTTCGGTGCCATTGTCATGGTCGTTCATATACGCACTTCTAATAAGCTCTAAATCATGTTCAGCTTTTTTAATTTTTTCTTGTACTAAAGTTTTAAATTCTTCTAAATCTTTATCAGAGTATCGGTTGTTGGTTTCAGTAGCCATATTTTTAATTTTTTTGAATAAATAATTTGGTATTCACATCATCGAATACAATTTCTATACCATTGTCTATTGCATCTTTAATTTCTAATTTTTCGGTTAAGGTTTCAGATTTAATATACGCTTCATTTGAAGCAATCGCACCCACAATTTGGTCATCTTTTTGAAGTTGAACATCAATTCTGTCCGTCACTTCAAATCCTGAATCTTTTCGTAAGTTTTGAATACGATTTACAAGCTCTCTTGCAATCCCTTCCTTACGTAAATCCTCGTTGATGGTAACGTCTAAAGCTACGGTTAAAGCGCCTTCATTCGCTACAAGCCAACCCTCAATATCTTGAGACGTAATCTCAACATCTTCCAATCCTAATGTAATGGTTTTTCCGTTAATTTCAATGTTTAAACTACTATTTTGCTCAATATTTTTTATATCATTGGCGTTAAAGTTCATTATCGCATTGGCAATCAGCTTCATATCTTTCCCAAAACGTGGGCCCAATGCTTTGAAATTAGGTTTTATTTGTTTCACTAATATGTCTGAAGCATCTTCTAAAAGTTCAATCTCTTTAATATTGACTTCATGTTTAATTAAATCTGAAACCGCTTCAATTTCTTCCTTTTGTTGTTTATTATCAACAGGAATCATGATTTTTTGCAAGGGTTGGCGCACTTTAATCTTTTCCTTAGCTCTCAACGATAAAACCAATGAAGATATTGTTTGCGCATTTTCCATTTTTCGTTCCAATACTTTATCAATGGCACTTTTATCTACTTTTGGAAAATCTGCTAAATGTACACTTTCAAAATTCTCTTTTTTAGTGACGGCATTCAAATCTAAATACAAGCGGTCCATAAAGAAAGGTGCAATTGGTGCGCCTAACTTGGCAATGGTTTCCATACACGTGTAAAGTGTTTGGTAGGCTGAAATTTTATCGGTTTGGTAATCGCCTTTCCAGAAACGTCTCCTGCTTAAACGCACGTACCAGTTACTTAAATAATCTTGTGTAAAGTCTGAAATGACACGTGCTGCTTTTGTTGGTTCATAGTCCGCATAATAATCATCCACTTTTTGAATTAAGGTGTTTAATTCAGATAAAATCCAACGGTCAATTTCCGGTCGTTCTTCTAATGGAATATCGGCTTCACTATAACTGAAACCATCAATATTGGTATAAAGCGTGAAAAATGAATAGGTGTTATAAAGCGTACCAAAAAACTTACGACTGACCTCAGCAATGCCTTCGCTATCAAACTTTAAATTGTCCCATGGATTCGCATTGCTTATCATATACCAGCGTGTGGCATCTGCTCCGTATTTCGATAAGGTTTCAAAAGGGTCCACCGCATTGCCTAAACGTTTGGACATTTTTTGACCATTCTTATCTAAAACCAGTCCGTTTGATACCACGTTTTTATAAGCGACTGAATCAAAAACCATAGTCCCAATAGCGTGAAGGGTATAAAACCAACCTCTGGTTTGGTCAACACCTTCTGCGATAAAATCGGCTGGAAAAGCCTCTTTTTCATCAATCAGATTCTTGTTTTCGAATGGATAATGCCATTGTGCATAAGGCATGGAACCAGAATCGAACCAAACATCGATTAAATCACTTTCGCGTTTCATAGGTTTTCCTGATTCTGAAACCAAAATAATTTTATCAACGACATTTTTATGCAAATCCACCGTTTCGTAGTTGTCTTCAGACATGTTGCCCACTTCAAACTCAGCAAAAATATCTTTAGACATTTTGCCTGCTTTAACAGACTTTGCCATTTCTGTTTTTAATTCGGCAATAGAACCGATACATAGTTGTTCTTTTCCATCCTCTGTTCTCCAGATTGGTAATGGAATGCCCCAAAAACGGGATCGTGATAAATTCCAATCGTTGGCGTTTGCTAGCCAATTTCCAAAACGCCCTTCGCCAGTTGATTTTGGTTTCCAGTTAATAGTCGTATTTAGCTCATGCATTCTCCCTTTTACATCGGTGATTTTAATGAACCATGAATCTAAAGGGTAATATAAAATTGGCTTATCGGTTCTCCAGCAATTTGGATAACTGTGCTTGTATTTTTCAACCTTAAAAGCTTTGTTTTCATTTTTTAATTTGAGTGCTAAACGTTCATCAACACTTAGGTAGGTTTTTAAGTTAGAGATCACACTTTTCAGGTTCTCTTGTTGTTTGTTTAGTTCAACTTCAAATTCGTCATCATTTAAGTATTCGGATTTTACGTATTCACCTGCAAAACCGTAAATATCGTCCTCCAATTCTGGTCTAAAACGCCCTTGTAAATCTACCAATGGCACTAAATTTCCAGTGTTATCTTTTACTAAAAGAGGTGGTACTTCTGGTGTGGCTTGTTTGGCTACCAAGGCATCATCTGCTCCAAAAGTTGGTGCGGTGTGTACGATTCCCGTTCCATCTTCTATCGTTACGAAATCACCAGAGATGACCCGGAATGCATTTTCAGGGTTGTCGTTAGGTAATGCATATGGTAGTAATTGTTCGTAGGTGATGTCTACTAAATCTTTTCCTTTACAGTCGCCAATAATTAAAAATGGAATCTTTTTATCACCTTTTTTATAATTTAAAATTTCATCTTTTGATTCAACCGCTTTAAACTTCCCGTCAAACTGCTTTGAAACTAAATTTTTAGCCAAAACAACATACATGTTTTCAAATGTATATTGATTGTAGGTTGCCACTAAAACATAGTCAATCTTTGGTCCAACCGTCAAAGCTGTGTTACTCGGCAATGTCCAAGGAGTCGTCGTCCAAGCCAAAAAGAAAGCCCATCCTAAATCCTTCCCAAAGGGAAGGACCTCTAACTCGGACGTAAAACTAAATGCCCTGCTTATTGCGTTTTTAGTTTCCCCTTTGGGGAATAAGAGGCTTTTAAACTGTGCCACCACAGTAGTATCAGTTACATCTTGATACGTTCCAGGTTGATTTAGTTCATGTGAACTTAAACCCGTTCCTGCTTTCGGCGAATAGGGCTGAATAGTATAACCTTTGTATATTAAATTTTTGTCATAAATCTGTTTAAGCAACCACCATACAGATTCCATGTATTTGGATTTATAGGTAATGTACGGATCGTCCATGTCTACCCAATAGCCCATTTTTTGTGTGAGGTCGTTCCAGATATCGGTATAACGCATCACAGCTTTTTTACAGGCTTCGTTATAGTCTTCTACTGAGATTTTTTTACCAATATCTTCTTTAGTAATTCCGAGTTCCTTTTCTACACCAAGTTCCACTGGTAAACCGTGTGTATCCCAACCGGCTTTACGTTTCACCTGAAACCCTTTCATGGTCTTGTAACGTGGAAAAATATCTTTAATCGCACGTGCTAAAACATGGTGTACTCCTGGTAAACCATTTGCTGAAGGTGGTCCTTCAAAAAAGACAAAAGATGGTTTGCCTTCTCTCGTAGTGACACTTTTATCGAAGATATTATTAGCTTCCCAATAGCTGCCGATTTCATTGGCGACTTTTGGTAAGTTAAGTCCTTTGTATTCAGGGAACTTTGTACTCATTAGTCTGTTTTCTTTTCGAGGTGCGAAATTACAGAATTTTGGGGAAAAATTAATTTAGTTTTTATGAAAAATGGAAAGGAAATTTGTGTGGCACAGATTTATAGTAATTATCAAAGTATTCTTTGATGTCTATTACAGATAAATCAACAATATAACATACATGAACCTATTGTTTTATGTGTGTTTGAGTGAGTTTGTGTTCTCTTATGTGCATTTGTGATGAAAATTCAGTATATTTGTAACATCAATACCTCCCGGACCTCTCAACGATGTGCAATTTTGGGGGGTTTTTTGCTTTTATAATATGTCTAAAATAATTTATAATAAACTTCCTAAATCATTTTCCGAACAAGTCGAGTTATTAGAAAAAAGAGGCTTGGTAATTCCAAATAAGCAAAAAGCTGAGAATATACTGACTTACATAAGTTACAATAGGTTAAGTAACTATTGGTTTCCTATGCTTAAAAAACCTAAAGAAGATGAAATCTTTAAAGATAATTCTAGCTTTGAAACAATTTTTAAAATATATCAATTTGATAGTGAACTCAGAACAATAACGTTTCAAGCTATTGAACAAATAGAAATTGCAATACGTACCCAAATAATTTATCATTTTTCACATAAATATAAATCTGGATTTTGGTATGAAAACAGTAATGCTTTTTCAAAGTATCCAAATTTTATTCAGTTACTTTCTAAAATTACTAAAAATGTTCAGGAAACAAAACAGGAATATATATTGAAATATCGTAGAAAATATGAGCAATTTCTCCCTCCCTCATGGAAAGCATTTGAATTATTAACATTTACTAGTCTCCTGTCGATCCTTAAAAATGTTCAAGACAATAAGGATTTAATTCCAATAGCAAAGAGCTTAGGCATTCATCATAGTCTCCTAGTTTCATGGCTCGAAAGTTTTATTTATATTAGAAATATTACTGCTCACCACGGAAGATTATGGAATATAATTTTAACAATAAAACCAGAATGGTTAAAATCTCCAAAAGGAAAATGGGTAAACCGCTGGGAAAATGATTATAATCCTGATGGACATTCTGTAGAGAAAGTTGATAAAAACGATAAAATCCTTAAATTTTATGCTTCACTATGTGCTATTCTATATTGTTTGCAATTCATTAACCCTTATCATAAATATAAAGACCAACTTTTAAATCTTTTTGATAAATACCCTGAAGTGGATTTATATCATATGGGTTTTCCTGAAGGTTGGAAAGAACAAGAATTGTGGAAATAATATCCATCGAAAGTTATAATAATGGTTCTAATTAGTCAAAAGATTCATGCTTCTGTCGGAATCCTTAAACCACAAACCCAACCAAATCTTCAATCTTAGAAATGAGTTGAATCTTTATAACCGTTTTCTTCAAAGCAATTTTATTGTACTTAGATACAAAAATAGTGGAGAACCCTAATTTTTCGGCTTCCAAAATACGTTGTTCCACACGTTGTACTGGTCGTATTTCACCAGATAAACCAACTTCAGCTGCAAAACAATAATCGCTTGGCAACGCCACATCTTCGTTGGAGGATAGGATGGAAGCTACAACTGCCAAATCTATGGCAGGATCATCGACTGTGATACCTCCTGTAATGTTTAAAAAGACATCTTTTGCTCCCAAGCGGAAACCTGCGCGTTTTTCTAAAACAGCCAATAACATGTTTAATCGTTTCGCATTAAAACCTGTGGCGGAGCGCTGTGGAGTTCCATAAACTGCTGTGCTAACCAAGGCCTGTATTTCAATCATTAAAGGTCGTAAGCCTTCTAAGGTTGCAGCAATGGCATTTCCGGATAATTCGCCATCTTTTTCTGAAATTAATATTTCTGATGGGTTGGAAACTTCCCGTAAACCAGAGCCTTGCATTTCGTAAATCCCAAGTTCGTTAGTTGACCCGAATCTGTTTTTGTTAGCTCGGAGGATTCTGAATACATGATTACGGTCGCCTTCAAACTGAAGAACCGTATCCACCATGTGTTCCAATATTTTTGGACCTGCAATATTGCCATCTTTAGTAATGTGGCCAATTAATAAAACCGGTGTAGCTGTTTCTTTGGCGAATTTAATCAGTTCTGTGGTGCATTCTTTTATTTGGGAAATGCTTCCAGCAGATGATTCTATATAATCACTATGCAAGGTTTGAATGGAATCGATAACTACAATATCTGGCTCTAAAGCCTCGATTTGCTTAAAAATATTCTGGGTTTTGGTTTCTGTAAGAATATAACAGTTGCTGCTAGTGGGATTAATGCGTTCTGCACGCATTTTAATTTGTTTCTGACTTTCTTCACCTGAAACATAGAGTGTTTTGTACTGCAGTTTTAAGGCTATTTGAAGCAAAAGCGTACTTTTTCCAATGCCTGGTTCTCCTCCCAAAAGCGTCAACGATCCATTAACCATTCCACCGCCTAACACACGATTAAATTCTGCATCTTGCATATTTAGACGTGCCTCTTGGGACGTATCAATTTCATTTATCAATAACGGTTTTGAAACCCTTTTAGTTGTTGAGGTTGGTAATTTCCAATCGCTCTTTTCGGGTTTTTGGATGACCTCTTCTGCAATGGTGTTCCATTCCTTACAAGACGTACATTGTCCTTGCCATTTGGCATATTGACTGCCACAATTTTGACAAAAAAAGGTTGTTTTTACTTTAGCCATGTTCACTTTTCGATCCCGATAGCTATCGGAAAGGAATCTCTTTTTTAGATTTTGAACAGCTAAATTAAAACAATTTTAGTTGATGTCCTTAAACCAACTCACAATCGCTAAAATTTTTAGAGTCGCTAATTTTGAAGGCCAATTGGAAAACAAAAATTGTTTTGTTTTTATGAATAAAGCTTCAAAAAAATAATCCGTAGATAGTATGTGTCTTTTATTCCTCTTCATTCTCCTCTTCTTTTTCGTCTTCTAAGTCTTCTAAGTCTTCATCATCTACATCTACTAACGCTAAAGTCAACTCTTCAATTTTTGCAGCGATATAGTCTTTATCAATATGAAGTGCATCATTTAATGCTAATGCTTCTTCGTATAACTTCTTAGCTTTTTTTGTTTTACCTAGTTGCTCTGCCGATTGGGCTAAATAGTAGGTGCCAAGTAATGTTTCTGGATGTATTTTGTTAGCAAGTTTCCCTAATTTGTACAGTGATTTGAAATCTTCGCGTTGCTCAGCAACTTTTGCAACTTTCTCTAACTCTTCTTCACTTATCTCTTGTTTAATACCAAATAATTTCTCGATTCTTTTGTATCTGTCAGTTAAAAATTGGTCTAAAGTACCTTCGTAAGGCAGTACCTTTTCTTCAAGTTCTTTCTCTCTTAAAGGATTATAGATATTGAAAATCTTATCAAAAGATCTGGAAATCGCACCAGTAACTAAGGTGTAATGTGTTTCATTTTTGAAATCATCAAAATAATAAGTGACATTCTGATTTTTAACTTCAGATATTAAAGCGTTTGTGGAAAGGATGTTTTCCCGTATCTCTGGAATATCCTTGTCTGAAGTTGCCAAATAATAGAAAATATCATCATTATAAAGGGCTAAACGTTTTGAAACAAAGTTCTTTAGGGAACCAACAAAATCCGGGCTAATACATACATAGGCTTGAAACGCTAAATCTTCCTTGAAAACATAAGAATTAATAAAATTACCCATGATGTCGTGGCCAACAGCTACTCTAAATTTACTGGTGTTATATTTTTTGTCTATATAAGGCAATAATTCGTCTGAAACAAAATCGTGAAATCGAAGTCCGGATTCTGTAGGTAATCCTGTAGTTGGGTCATAATAACTATCATAAAAACGATTTTCACCTTGCATAATACCAACCACAATAGAGCTAGGCATGTCATCAAAATAGGTTTGGAAATCTACCTGACCTGCTACGGGTTCAAATAAATAATCGCCGTCAAATACAATAATTACGGGATATTTTTCATCTGCTTTTGGATCGTAGTCTTTGGGTAGCTTAATTTTTAATTGACGTTCTGAACTAAGACGTGCCGAAGAGATTTCTTTATAAGACACTTGTGCAAACGAAAACGCATAAATAGAACAAGCAAGAACTACTAAAATAGTTTTTCTCATAACAAAGTAGGTTTAATTTTGGGATTCCAAACATACTACTTTATCGGCAAATTGTCAATTTTTTTCGTTGAAATGCATTTAGTCGTTCATTGCTTCTTGTGTATCATACATTTTTTCGAGTATAATTTCCTTATCTACAAATTGTGAAGGTTGTAAAAGTAAACCGCCTTTATATTGTAATAACGCTTTTCTAAGATTGCCTATTTTTTCATAATACATTCCTAAATAATAGGCACTTAACATAGAGTCAGGAAATTTCTTCTTGACTAATTTCGCAAGTTCTTCCAAAGAATCCAAATCATCTTTCTTGTCACTAGCCACTGCAATAGCTCTTATATCGTTTTCTATTAATTCTTTTTCAAATCCATAGAAATATTCAATGTCTTCGTACTTTTTGGTTAGATACTCGTATGGAGAACCTTCATAAGTCAATACTTTTTCCTTATACTCTTTAGCGTTTATAGGTTTAAATAGACTAAAAATCTCATTTAATGCTTTTGGAATTCCCCTTCCTACCAATCCATAATGGTTGGCATCTTCAAAATCATCGAAGGTGTAAAATAATTTTTCATTTTCTATGGTCGAAATAATAGAATCTGCTTGTATGGTTGAAGCTCTAAGATTTTTTATATCGGCATCGGCAGTCGCCATATAATAAAATGTCTCTTGTTTCAAAATGGACAAACGCTGCTGTAATCTGTTAATCATTTCTGGAGCAAACTCCGGACTGAAAGCGACATAAGCCCTAAAAAGTGGCTCATCCTTAAAGAGGTAATAATTAATGTAATTAGCACTTAAATCGTGCCCAAAGATGATTCTAAAATTCGAGGCTTTATAGTTGTCTTCTATATATGGTAATAATTCCGCAGCTAAAAACTCATAGAATGAGGCTCCTTTTCCTATAGGAAAATAGGTGTCTTCATGGTAATAAAAGTCATCATTTCTTGTGTCTCCTTGGTTGATGCCTACAACAATGCAATCTGGTATGTCTTCCCAATACGATTGGTAATCGATGTTTCCTGCAACAGGCTCAAATAAATAATCGCCATCCAAAACAATGATTAATGGATAGGTTCTTTTTTCTTCGGGATTATAATTTCTTGGTAATTGAATTTTTAATTCACGCTTTTCTCCTAGCTTTTCAGAATCAATGGTTTTGTAGATCGCTTGTGCTTGAAGGTTTATAACGAAAAAAAAACTTAATAATACTATGTAAAAATTCTTCATATCTGTTGTGCTAAAATAGTAGAGCAAGTTAAAAAATATTTCTAAACTGTTGTTTTCTTTCTGTTATAAATAGGTAAGTATAATAAAGACAAACCTCCTAATACTATGATCACTAAAGTTTGTGTGGACCACATAATCCAACCAAAAGCTCTACTTGGATCGTCTGCCATACCAAATAACGAAAAGGCAATGACTATAGCTTCTGGAAACGAGCCAATGCCTCCGTTTGTGGCAGCAATACTAAAGCTGGCCAATATAAATCCTATTAATACGGCTGCAATTGAAATATCTTGTAATTCCGGTAAGGCAAAGGTGGTTACATAAAACATGAGCACATACATAGTCCAGATGAAAAAGGTATGACCAATAAAAGCCCATTTGTTTTTCATTTTAAAGATACTGAGCGCACCTTCTATTAATCCTGTGACAAATCCTTTCACTTTTAAAGCGAACTTAGTATGGCTTTTCTTGATAAATATGAATACTGCCAATGCTCCAAGTAATAACGCTGTAATTCCTAATAATAAAGATGTAGGATTAAATTTTTCGGCAAAAAAATTATAAATGAATTCAAATTCCAAAAAGAATGCAATCGCAATTATGGAGAGCAGCATTAAGGTATCTGCAACACGTTCGGCAACTATGGTGCCAAAGCCTTTATCGAAGGGAATGCCTTCATAGTTGGTTAAAATTGAAGCTCTAGCAATTTCTCCCGCTCTTGGAATCGTAAAATTAATAAGATAGGCCGAATAGACGGCCATAAAACTATTACCAAATTTAGGTTTAAACCCTAAAGGTTCTGCCATATATAACCAGCGATAAGCTCTAGAAGCATGGCTAAGGATTCCTAAAATTACACCAAGAAAGATCCAACTATAATCAGCCTCTTTAAAATACTGAACCAATATAGGGACGGAAATTTTTGATAGCGAGTACCAAACCAATCCTACTCCTAAGAGTAAAGGTAACACAACTTTTAGGATGGGTTTAGGTTTGTTCACCTGTTTATTTAAGAAGGTTAGTGGCTTCGTCTGGAAACACTAAAGACGGTTTAAATACTTTAGCTTCTTCTATATCCATTATGGCATAGGTAATAAGGATTAAAGTATCACCAACGGCAACTTTTCTTGCCGCTGCACCGTTTAGAGTAATTTCTCCGCTTTTTCTCGGACCAGGAATACAATAGGTTTCTAAACGTTCGCCATTGTTATTATTTACAATCTGAACTTTTTCGCCTTGAATAATATTAGCAGCTTCCATTAAATCCTCATCAATAGTTATACTACCGATATAATTTAGTGCTGCACCTGTAACTTTTACACGATGAATTTTTGATTTTACAACTTGTATTTGCATGCCGCAAAGATAATTAATTTAGAGCGATATTATCGATAAGTCTTATATCGCCAGCATATACAGCTATGAATGCTCTATAGGCTTTTTTTGTTGATTTTCGTTTTACTGGTTTTAAGGTCTTTACATCTGCAATTAGAAAATACTCCAACTCTAAAAGTGGTTCATTTTTAAATTGCTCTGTAACCCATTCCGTAACCCCTTGTGCACTTTTTGTGCCAAACTTTTTTTTGGCAGTCTTTAAAGTTTTATAAATAAAAGACGCCGTTTCTCTGTGTTTTGGAGTCAACCTTGCATTTCTAGAACTCATTGCCAAACCATCATCTGCTCTATGAATTGGGCATCCAACTATCTTTACAGGTAAATGGTGTAGTTCTACTAATTTTCTTATAATTTGTAATTGCTGAAAATCCTTCTCACCAAAATAAGCTGCATCAGGTGTTACAATCTCTAGCAAACGTTTTACAATAGTACCGACACCATCAAAATGTCCGTGTCTAAAAGCGCCTTCCATTTCGTGTTCTAAACCATCAAACGTAAAAGTTTGTGATTTAATGTTGTCACCGTAAATATCCTCATCTGTCGGCGCATAAACAATAATTCTATCGTCACCTACTGTTTTTAATAAGGCTATATCTGCTTCAAGTGTTCTTGGGTATTTGACTAAGTCCTCCTTATTATCGAACTGTGTTGGGTTTACAAAAATGCTTACAACGACAATATCATTTTCACTTAGTCCTTGGTTGACTAACGATAAATGCCCATTGTGCAATGCGCCCATAGTGGGTACAAATCCAATGGAAGTTCCTCGGTCTTTTAATAAACTAATATAAGTGGACAGTTTGGCTTTATTCTGGAAGTTTTTCAATGCTGTAACAAAAGTTTAACGCATGCAAACATAATATAATACTGGCAATCTGCACAAATTTTTGTAATTTTGCATGTTTTTTACTATTAATTTCAAAAGCAGCAGATTTATGAAAGATAAACGAATATTGTATGTGTCCTCGGAAGTAGTTCCATATTTACCCGAAACGGAGATTTCTTCAATGTCATTTGAAGCGCCAAGAATGGTAAACAAACAAGGAGGTCAGATACGGATATTTATGCCTCGCTTTGGAAATATTAATGAAAGAAGACATCAACTTCACGAAGTCATTCGACTTTCAGGTATCAATTTGGTCATTAACGATTTAGATATGCCTTTGATTATAAAGGTTGCCTCAATTCCTAAAGAGCGTATTCAGGTTTATTTTATAGATAACGAAGAATATTTTAAAAGAAAAGCCACTTTAACTGACGAAAACGGAAAATTATTTGCTGATAATGACGAGCGTGCCATTTTCTTTGCAAAAGGTGTTATAGAAACAGTTAAAAAGTTGAATTGGGCTCCAGATATCATTCACGTAAATGGTTGGTTGGCTTCATTATTGCCATTGTATTTGAAAGAATTTTATAAAACAGAGCCATTATTTACTGAAAGTAAAATAGTGACTTCCGTGTACAATCAAACCTTTGAAGGAACGTTAGATAAAGACATGCTCTCTAAAGTGAGTTTCGATGGGATTAATGCCGAAGCAACAAAACCTTTAGAGCAGCCAGATTATATTAATTTAATGAAAATTGCTATTGATAATTCTGATGCTGTAATTAGAGGTTCTGAAGAATTACCTAAAGAATTAGACACCTATATCAGTGAATTAACAAAACCCGTATTAGACTATCATTCTATTGAAGAATTTGCGGACCCTTATACTGATTTTTATAATAATACTGTACTAAACAGTTAATATTACCTATGAAAAAAAATAAAATTGCCCTACAGATTATCTCTTTTGGTTTAGTTATCCTCACGTTTATTGCCTGTGATAATGATTACGCATCCTTGGAATCCGATGTAATTAATAACGACATTGCCACGAATTTCGATATTCTTTCAGAACAACATGATATTATTGCATACACAAAGGCTTTAGAGCCTGCTGTTCAAACAAATGGTTTAATTGGGTTAAGTACTTTAGGCCTTTATGACGATGCTTATGGGAGAACGACCGCTAGTTTTGTAACACAACTTTCGGCAAGTTCTTACGATCCGGATTTTGGTGAAGGAACTGTGATTGATTCCGTGGTTTTAAGGATTCCTTATTTTAGCACAGCTACTAGTTTTGATGATGATGGAAATACAATCTATGAGTTAGACTCCATTTTACCTAAGGGAGACACGTATAATAAAATCAATTTAAGAATCTTCGAAAGCAATTATTTCCTCAGGGATTTTAACCCTAATGCGAGCTTTAATGAAAATCAGATTTATTATTCGAATAAAACCGCAGAAGGATCAGGGGATTTTTCTGGTGCATTGGAAGGGGAGGAACTCACGTTTGTTGATTATGACGATGCAACAGGTACTACTATGACCGTAGTTGATGACAACAATATTGATATAAATAATAGTAGCTATGCTTTAAAGGACGTAAATAATCTAGATGATGACGGAAACAAAACGTTATTAGAAACACAAACTCCAGGTATAAGAGTTATGTTGCATCCAACTTTTTGGCAAAATAAAATTATAGACAAAGAAGGAGATGCCGTATTAAGTAATCCAAACAATTTTGCAAACTATTTTAAAGGACTTTACTTTAAAGCGGAACCAGTAAATGGAGATGGAAGCTTCCTTATACTAAATACAAGCAGTGCAAATGCTAATGTAACCATATATTATTCAACTACAGATACTGACGGTGACACAGGAACAGGAACTTATGTCCTTAATTTTGGATCAAATAAAGTTAACTTCTTTGATAATGATTATACGTTACCTATTAATGATGGAAATTCAGAAAACGGTGATAGTAGAATATATCTTAAAGGTGGGGAAGGAGCTGTAGCTGGTATAAAGCTTTTTGATGGCTTCTATGACGAGGATGCGGGTATCACTAATTTTGAACATTTCAGAAATGAATATGTTAATTTAGAAAATGGCGAATTTGAGAGTTCTAAACGTTTAGTTAATGAGGCAAATCTCGTTTTTTATGTCGATAGAAATCAATTGGATATGTTAGACGAAGTGCCAGATAACGAACCTAATCGCCTTTATCTGTACAATATAGATAATAAAACACCTTTAATCGATTATTATTTAGATGCAACCAACTCTACTCTACCTTCGTTCTCGAAATCCAGTCACCTTGGAATATTGGAACGCGAAGATGAAGATGATCAGGACAGTCCAGGTGTTAAATATAAATTGAAGATCACAGAACATATTAATAATTTATTAGTACGGGATTCTACAAATGTTGAACTAGGGTTGGCTGTTTCTCTAAGTGTAGACATAGAAGATACGACCTTAGGTTCAATACAGAAGAATGTACTAGATTCTGATGATTTTACGGTTCCTGTGAGTTCAATATTAACGCCGAGAGGTACAATATTGCATGGCAACACTAGTGAAGATGAAACTAAACGTGTGTATTTAGAAATCTACTACACCGAACCAAATAATTAAAAAATTAACCTATGTGTGGAATTGTTGGGTATATTGGGCATAGAGAGGCTTATCCTATTATTATTAAAGGACTCCAAAGATTAGAATATCGTGGCTATGATAGCGCTGGTATAGCGTTATATGATGGCAATGCTATTAAACTTTCTAAAACTAAAGGAAAAGTATCTGACTTAAAGGAAAAAATTGAAAACGAAATTTCCACAGATGGAACCTTAGGTATAGGACACACGCGTTGGGCTACCCATGGTGTGCCGAACGATGTAAATTCTCATCCACATTACTCTAATTCTGGCGATTTAGTAATAATCCATAATGGAATTATTGAAAATTACGATTCATTAAAGAAAGAGTTAATAAAACGTGGTTATACTTTTAAGTCAGATACTGATACAGAGGTCTTGGTTAATCTTATTGAAGACGTAAAGAAAAACGAAAATCTTAAACTTGGTAAAGCTGTTCAAATTGCCTTAAACCAAGTTGTGGGAGCCTATGCTATCGCTGTCTTTGATAAAAATAAACCTAACGAGATTGTCGTAGCAAGACTCGGTAGTCCTTTGGCTATAGGTGTTGGTGAAGACGAATTTTTTATTGCCAGTGACGCATCCCCTTTTATCGAATATACTAAAAATGCTATTTATCTTGAAGATGAAGAGATGGCCATTATTCGAAGAGGAAAAGAAGTAAAGGTCAGAAAGATTAAGAATGACGCTTTAGTAGATCCTTATGTACAAGAACTTCAGCTTAATTTAGAACAAATTGAAAAAGGAGGTTACGATCACTTTATGCTTAAAGAGATTTACGAGCAACCGAGTGCAATTTTAGATACTTTTAGAGGTCGTTTATTGAGTAATGAAGCTATTGTTAAAATGGCAGGTGTTGAGGATAATATGAAAAAATTCTTGGCAGCAGACCGTATAATAATTGTGGCCTGTGGAACATCATGGCATGCAGGTTTAGTTGCAGAGTATATTTTTGAAGATTTAGCCAGAATTCCTGTTGAGGTAGAATATGCGTCTGAATTTAGATACAGAAATCCGGTAATTACGGAAAAAGATATAGTCATAGCTATTTCCCAATCTGGTGAGACTGCGGATACCTTAGCTGCTATTAAATTAGCAAAATCTAGAGGTGCATTCGTATTTGGTGTTTGCAATGTGGTTGGTTCGTCTATTGCAAGAGAGGCAGATGCAGGCGCTTATACACATGCAGGTCCTGAAATTGGAGTCGCTTCAACCAAAGCGTTTACTACACAGATTACCGTATTAACTTTAATGGCCTTGCGATTAGCGCGTGCAAAAGGAACAATGTCTAGTTCAGAATTTAGACATCATCTTATTGAACTTGAAACCATACCAGGAAAGGTTGAACAGGCACTAAAATCTGATGCCTACGTAAAAACAGTTGCCGAAATATATAAAGACGCTAAAAACTGTTTATACTTAGGCCGTGGCTATAATTTCCCGGTTGCTTTAGAGGGAGCGTTAAAACTAAAAGAGATTTCTTATATCCATGCAGAAGGTTATCCAGCGGCAGAAATGAAACATGGCCCAATAGCTTTAATAGATGAGCAAATGCCAGTATTCGTTATAGCCACCAAAAAAGGACATTACGAAAAAGTGGTCAGTAACATTCAAGAGATTAAATCCAGAAAAGGTAAGATTATTGGTATCGTTACCAAAGGAGACACTTGTGTAAAGGAATTAGCCGATCATGTAATTGAAGTACCAGAAACTCTAGAATGCTTAACACCTTTATTAACTACGATACCATTACAGTTATTGTCTTACCATATTGCCGTGATGTTAGAAAAGAACGTTGACCAACCTAGAAATTTAGCTAAATCTGTTACGGTAGAGTAGTTAAATCAGTTGTTAAAATCATAATTTGAAGCCTAAAAATTGAGCATTTCTCAGTTTTTGGGCTTTATTTTTTTGAAAAAATGCTATGCATGCATAATTTTGTGAGAATTTCTTATTGGATATTCATATATTTAATTAAATTGCTTACCTAATAAATTAACTAATTCTCTAAAATGAAGACAATCTTAAAGCTTTTCACAATGCTTTTTTGCGTGGTAACTTATGCACAAACCACAGTAAAAGGTAAAATTAACGACAATTCTGGACTGCCCTTGCCAGGTGCAAACATTGTTGTAGTAGGTTCCAGTTCTGGTACGGTCTCGGATTTTGACGGTTACTATTCGTTAACCGTAGAGCAAGTGCCTCCATTTTCAATCCGTGTTAGTTACACTGGTTTTGAAACTCAAACTGTTGAAGTCACAACGAATAACCAAACAATCGATGTCACATTGGCAGAAGGCAGTTCTCTAGATGAAGTTGTAATTTCTGCATCTCGTACACCGGAACGGATCTTTGAATCTCCAGTTACTGTTGAGCGTTTCGGACTTAAAGAAATAAAAAATACCGCTTCAGCAGATTATTATGGAGGATTAGAGAACTTAAAAGGTGTAGATATAAACACCAACAGTTTAACCTTTAAATCTATAAACACTAGAGGTTTTGCGACTTTTGCCAATACCAGGTTTGTTCAACTCGTAGATGGTATGGACAACTCGGCTCCTTTACTTAACTTCCCTATGGGTAACTTATTGGGAATGGTGGAGACTGATGCTCAGAGTGTAGAACTTTTACCTGGTGCCTCTTCGGCTCTTTATGGTGCAAATGCCTTTAATGGTATATTGTTTATGACAAGTAAAAATCCTTTTGACCATCAAGGAATTAGAGGTTTTTTTAAACAAGGCATAACTTCCCAAGAAGCTGCAGGAGATAATGATTATACAGATTTTGGTATAAGTATGGCATACAAATTTAGTGATAAAATTGCTGTTAAAGCGAATTTCGGATATTTAAAAGGTACGGATTGGTTTGCTGCAAATTATGATGATAAAGATATATCAGGAGGAACTCGTGAATCAAACATAAATTATGATGGAGTTAATATTTATGGAGATAATGTAACTACAAACATAAAAGATGTTGCATTGACCTTAGAAAGTTTAGGATTAGCTCCTGCAGGCTCGTCAGCACTAATTCCTTCTGTTGATGTTAGTAGAACAGGATATAAAGAAGTGGAATTGACCGATTATAATGCTGAAAGTGTAAAAGCAGATTGGGGTTTGTATTTTAGACCTTGGGCTAATGATTTCGAAATACAATATGTAGGAAAGGTAGGAACGGGTTCTACTATATATCAAGGTGCGCAACGCTATAGAATCGAGAATTTTTCATTACAACAACATAAGTTAGAAATAAAAAATGATGACTTTTTTGTGAGAGGTTATGTCAATTCTGATAAAACTGGTGACACCTATGTGTTGGATGTAGCAGGCCCTAATCTCTTACAAGCCTGGAAAGAACATGATGTTTGGTTTGGAGAATATGTTGCAGAATTCATTGGACAAACACTTGGTGGTGCTACAAATACACAAGCACATGCTGCTGCAAGAATTGCTGCTGAACAAGGAAGACCAGAATTGGGATCAGATGAATTTAATAGATTATATGAACAAGTAACATCGGACTCCGATTTCTTAACTGGTTCTGCTTTAAAGGATAATTCTAAAATTTATCATGGAGACGCTAATTACAACTTTAGGGACAAAATTAAATTTGCCGAGATTCAAGTAGGTGGATCTTATAGAACATACAGGCTAAATTCATTTGGAACTATTTATGCAGATGCAAATGGACCTATTACTTATTCTGAATTAGGATTGTACACGCAATTACAACGTTCAATTGAACTAAATGAAAGTTTAGAATTAAAGCTAACAGGCTCTGTACGTTACGATAAATCAGAATTGTTCGATGCATTTTTCTCACCAAGAATATCTGCGGGTTTAACAGTAAATGAAAACCATAACTTTAGAGCTTCTTTCCAAACAGGTTTTAGAAACCCAGACACACAATCATTATATATTGGTTTGCGAACAGCCTTAGGGACACTCGTAGGTGGTGCTTCAGATATTGGTAATCTTTATGAAAGAGATTATGGAGTTAGTCAATTCGCACAAAATAATTTAGGCCAACCTTCAACTATACCTCAAACAGCTGATGCAGCTTATAATAACTCATTATTAGCTTCTATTGCTACCGATTTATCTGATCACGATTCTAGTTCTAATGGTAAAAATTTTATTGGGAATTCTAATTATGTTAAACCAGAACAAGTAAGCTCAGTAGAGGTAGGGTATAGAGGAAAACTGCAAAATTTTATAATCGATGCTTCAGCATATTACAGTTCTTATAAAGATTTTCTAGCAAACGAATCTGTTGTAGCACCACTCTATGGAGATGTGTCAAACTTTGATCTAACAGGTTATGACCCTAATAATCCCGCTTCTGTAGCAGTATTAAATCCAGATACGCAACAAATTTTAGCAGCATTAGATAATGACGATTTTCACGTCTATCAAACTAATACCAATTCTGAAGAAACAGTAAACTCTTATGGAGCAGCAATAGCAGTCTCAACAAAAGTATTTAATGGTTTTGATTTAAGTGCAAACTATACGTATTCTAAATTAGATTTTGATGTGAAGAATAATCCAGATTTCAGAACGAGTTTCAATACACCAGAGCATAAGGTAAAAGCCTCTTTGGGTAAAACGGAATTGTTTAAAAACTTTGGGTTTAATGTCGCTTGGAGATGGAGTGATAATTACTTTTGGGAAGCTTCATTTGGAGACGGCGAAGTGCCTGCATTCCATGTACTTGATGCACAAGTTAACCTCAGGGTACCAAGTCTAAAATCTACATTTAAAGTAGGTGCTTCTAACGTATTGCATGACGAATATTTTACTGCATTTGGTACAGGTTATATAGGTTCTCAATATTATGTATCTTGGACTATCAATAATTTATAATAACTGAAAAAGAAAAGATAAAATGAAAAAAATAAAATATATAGCACTATCATTACTTACTCTAGGAATGGTAGCCTGTGAGAATGAACTCGTTCAAGACTTAAGAGACTTAAATAATGACGAGGGTGAACCTTTACCTGAATTAACTGCTGGCACTGCAGATTTCTCAAATTTCGTAGCAGTGGGTGCTTCATTCACAGCAGGTTTTACAGACAATGGTTTATTTATAGCAAGTCAAGAAAATTCGTTTCCGAATATCATGGCTAATAAATTTGCTAAAACAGGTGGAGGTGTATTTACTCAACCTATGATGAATGATAATTTTGGAGGTCTTATCGTTGGAGGGAATCCTGTAATCCATCCGGTAACTGGAGATAGATTATTTACAGAGCGATTAGTGTTTGGAGGCGCTGGCCCAGTACCTTTACAATCTATTAATCCAACAGCAATGTCAACTACAGACTTTGCTTTGAATAACCCAACAGGACCTTTTAATAATTTGGGGATACCAGGAGCAAAAAGTTTTCACTTGGTAGCTCCAGGTTATGGAAATATTTCAAATTTTCCTGAAGCTGCAAATCCCTATGCAATACGTGTTACAGGTAGTACACCAAACGCCTCTATTTTAGAATTGGCAATGGCACAAAACCCAACATTTTTTACACTTTCTGAAATTGGTGGAAACGATGTTTTAGGCTATGCCACTTCTGGTGGTGAGAGCGATATTAATTCCCCGAATTATAATCCTATTACGGATACAGCCACATTTGATTTTGCATTAAATGCTTTAGTAACAGGTATGACAGCCAATGGTGCAAAAGGTGCTATTGGTAATTTACCTAATATAACAAGTTTCTCCTTTTTTACAACTGTACCCAACAATGCCTTGGATGTAGATGCTGAAACGGCCGCAAATCTTACTGGCTTTTTTCAGGCGGTAGCTGGCATATTTTCTCAGGGCTTGATACAACAAGGAGTTCCACTTGCTCAAGCCGAAGCACTAGCAGCGCAATACGCCATTTCATTTAATGAAGGTCCAAATAGATTTTTAATTGACGTACCTGTTATCCCTGAAAATCCATTAGGGTTTAGACAGATGACTGAAGATGAATTACTGGTTTTAACCATAGATCAAGATGCTTTAGCACAAGGATATGGTTCTGTAGTCTTAACACCAGAGGTGTTACAAGTCTTAGGAATTTTGCAAGCAGGAGGTACACCAACACCAGAACAAGCAGGTTTAGTTTTAGCGGCTATTAGTGGTATTGATGATGGTGATGCTTTGGATAGTGATGAAATAGCTGAAATTGCAGGTGCAACTGCCGCTTATAATTCGAGCATTGAAGCAATCACCATTGCACATGGCTTAGCTTTAGTTGACCTTAATTCAATATTAAATGAGGCATCAACTATGGGTATAGACTTTGATGATTATAATTTAAACACAGACTTGGTATTTGGAGGCTTAGTTAGTTTAGATGGTGTGCATTTAACTGCTAGAGGTTATGCTTTAATGGCAAATAGCTTCTTAAAAGCCATCGACGACACTTATGGTTCTAACTTTGAAGCTTCAGGAAACCTGGCAAAAGCTGGTGATTATCCTACAAATTATTCACCACTATTACAATAGAAATACAATTATAAATATTACTAAAAGTGCGTTTAATTAAAGCGCACTTTTTTTGTTTAAAAAAGCTGATTAAAAAGACTTTTAATTTTAAATAAAACTATATATTTGCAGCGCGAAAAACCGACGGTTTTTCATATTTAAATTATTGCAAAACAAAAACATAAGAGTAATGTCAAAAGTTACAGGTAAAGTTGCACAGATCGTAGGTCCAGTTATCGATGTAGAATTCGCTGCTGGTTCAGAGCTTCCAAAGATTTATGATTCGTTAGAAATTAACAACCAAGATGGTTCAAAATTAGTATTAGAAGTACAATCTCACATTGGTGAAGATACTGTTCGTACTATTGCTATGGATTCTTCTGATGGTTTAAGTAGAGGAACGGAAGTTCACGCTACTGGTGCTCCAATCCAAATGCCAATTGGTGAAGATGTTTACGGACGTCTTTTCAACGTAATTGGAGATGCTATTGATGGGTTAGGTGATTTGCCTAAAGCTGGTGATGCTGGTTTACCGATTCACAGACAAGCTCCAAAATTTGAGGACTTATCAACATCTACGGAAGTTTTATTTACTGGCATTAAAGTAATCGATTTAATTGAGCCTTATGCAAAAGGTGGTAAAATTGGTTTGTTTGGTGGTGCTGGCGTAGGTAAAACAGTATTAATCCAAGAGTTGATTAACAATATTGCAAAAGGTCACGGTGGACTTTCAGTATTTGCAGGTGTTGGTGAAAGAACACGTGAAGGAAACGATTTACTTCGTGAAATGTTAGAGTCAGGTATTATCAAGTATGGTGATGACTTTATGCATTCTATGGAAGAAGGCGGATGGGATTTGAAGAAGGTTGATAAGTCAATCATGAAAGAATCTAAAGCGACTTTCGTATTCGGACAAATGAATGAGCCTCCTGGAGCTCGTGCTCGTGTAGCACTTTCAGGATTAACTATAGCAGAATATTTCCGTGATGGAGCAGGTGAAGGACAAGGGAAGGATGTACTCTTCTTCGTAGATAACATTTTCCGTTTTACACAAGCGGGTTCTGAGGTGTCTGCACTATTAGGTCGTATGCCTTCTGCGGTAGGTTATCAACCAACATTGGCAACCGAAATGGGTGCCATGCAAGAGCGTATTACGTCAACAAAAAGAGGATCTATTACATCTGTACAAGCGGTTTACGTACCAGCGGATGATTTAACGGATCCGGCACCAGCAACAACGTTTGCTCACTTAGATGCAACAACTGTATTATCTCGTAAAATTGCAGAGTTAGGTATTTATCCTGCGGTAGATCCATTAGATTCTACGTCAAGAATTTTGACCGCCGAGATTTTAGGAGATGAGCACTATGCTTGTGCACAACGTGTAAAAGAGTTATTACAACGTTATAAAGAATTACAAGATATTATCGCCATCTTAGGTATGGAAGAATTATCTGAAGAAGATAAAATGGCTGTAGGTAGAGCAAGACGTGTACAACGTTTCTTATCTCAACCGTTCCACGTAGCTGAGCAATTTACTGGTATACCTGGTGTATTAGTAGATATTAAAGAAACAATTAAAGGTTTTAACCAGATAATGGATGGTGAATTAGATCACTTACCAGAAGCGGCATTTAACCTTAAAGGTTCTATTGAAGAGGCTATTGAAGCAGGAGAGAAAATGTTAGCTGAGGCGTAAAACTAGTATGCAGTAGCAGTCACAGTTAGCAGTTTTGCTACTGAGTACTGAATACTGAGTACTGAATACTGAAAAGACTATGTATTTAGAAATTGTATCACCAGAAGCCACAATATTCAGTTCAGAAGTTGATTCTGTAACTGTTCCAGGTGTAGAGGGTGAATTTCAAATGTTGAATAATCACGCAGCTATAGTGTCAACTTTAAGTGAAGGTATTGTGAAAATAAACATGCATACACAAAGCCATTTGGTTTTTGATGAATTACATGCACTTGTTTTACCTTTTAATGATGACAAAAAAGTTTTAACGGTAAAGATTAATTCAGGTACTGTTGAAATGAAAGACAACAAGGTTATTATTTTGGCTGATTAATAATATCCTTTATATAATATCATATAAAACGTATAGTATTTTACTATACGTTTTTTTATTTCATTAATCTAAAAGCCTAAAGACTGGTTAACTCAGCCATTGTATTGGTGAAGACTTCTGTCTCAAAAGCTCCCATTATTGTCATAATTGATTTTGTAAAAAATGTAAGGAACAGAATTAATGCAAGTAATGTAATAAAATCGAAGGCTCTGTTGTAGCGAAATTCTTGATTAAGTTTTCCCATTTTAGTTGATTTTTGTTGGTTGGTGAATTACTAAAGTAAGCAATTATTTTAACAAATCCTTAACTTTATTAACCATATTTTGTTGAGCCTGTGTTATTTACAATTTTTTTATGGCCTCCAATTCAACTTTCAGCTCTTGAAACATGGTCATAATACTACTTAATTTCAATTCCTTTTCGTCGTACTCTTGCGTATTAATACAACAGGTAAATTCCCAGAGTTCTAAAATTGCTTCTTTTGAAACTAAATAGGGTTGATACGACTTATTGTCTGAACTCAATAATAAATCAGCGCTATCAATGTCTGTTTTATAAACACGTTTATAAACTAAGCCATCGTCTTTGGTTAATATAATATACGTGCGCCCATTTTTAATATCAGCGATGTCTTCTAAAAACTTAGCAACTATAAAGGAGCCATCCTTTACAGGTAACATAGAATCGCCTTTTATCGGAAATGCTCTATGTGTTCCTGTGGGTAAAAACGGTAATTTAATCTTTTGAAGTTGTTCTATATATTCCGGATCATCATAACCAGATAAATAACCAGCTGTCGCTTTTGCAGGTATAATTTCTATTAAATCTTCATTGTCTTCATTCACAGTGACAGGAAACAAAACACGCTTGTTGCCGACTTCAATAAAAGAAGTGTTTTTGGCTTTCCTTAAATCATTTTTTACCAGTATATCAATAGGAATATCAAAGTAATTTGATAAGTCTATCAAACGGTCTATTGGTGGCTCTGAGCGACCTTCTTCGTAAGAACCAACAACAGAACGTGTCCATTTAAGTTCATCTGCAAAACGCTCTTGGGATATCTTTTTTAAAGCACGTAAATATTTTATATTGGCTTGGATGGGTTTCATACAATTTTTCGGTTTGGAATAGATAACTACAAAAATAAGTATTATTAACTACAAATAATAGCTAATTTTAAAATCCAGAATGTTAATATTTTAGTCGTGGAATAAACATGTGTCATATGTTGAATGAATTAATTTCAAAATCTCATACAATTTTTCGATATTTGTAACCTATGAAACCATTCTGGCCAAACATAAAACTTCATCTTCATTTCCTTATCAAAAGGAATCCGGAATGACATTTCTGTAAAACTCAAATTGCTTGTGCTGAACTTGTTTCAGTATTTCAGTATCTCTTCATTTTTTGTACCTTTATGTTCTAGCAGTTAGTTGACTGCAAATTACTTCAGTTAACAGTAAGCAGAACTTTGAATTTTAAATTATGAACTTTAAACTCAAAACATGCCATTCTATCATAAATTAGGGAAAATTCCACCAAAACGCCACACACAGTTTAAAAAACCAAATGGCGATTTTTATTACGAGCAACTGTTCGGTACTATTGGCTTCGATGGTATGTCCACCAATAGCTATCATGAGCAGCGACCAACACAAGTCAAGGAAATAAAAAGACAGTATAGTGTTGCACCTAAGGTGACGAAAGCCAACAATATGCAATCGTATCGTTTTAGAGGGTTTCAAGTAAAACCGGAAAGTGATTATTTGGACAGTCGTAAAATCGTACTCACCAATAGCGACTGCAACATCATTTTAGCTGCACCAAAGCATTCAACAAAGGATTATTTTTATAAAAACACGGATGCCGACGAATTGATTTTTATCCATAGAGGCACAGGAAAATTAAGAACGCATCTAGGGAATTTAGATTTTAAATACGGAGATTATCTTTTAGTGCCAAGAGGCATCATATATAAACTTGATTTTGATACCGAAGACAACCGTCTATTTATTGTTGAATCCACAAGACCAATTTATACACCAAAACGTTACCGAAATTGGTTTGGGCAATTATTGGAGCATTCGCCTTTTTGTGAACGCGATTTGCGCCAACCACAAGAATTGGAAACCAACAATGAATCTGGGGATTTTTTAATAAAAATTAAAAAACAAGATGAAATATTTGATATGGTCTATGCTTCACATCCTTTCGATGTGGTAGGTTACGATGGTTATAATTATCCATATGCATTTTCAATTCACGATTTTGAACCTATAACAGGACGTGTACATCAACCACCTCCAGTACATCAAACTTTTGAAACCGATGCTTTTGTGGTTTGTAGTTTTGTGCCACGTTTGTATGATTATCATCCAATTGCTGTGCCTGCACCATATAACCATAGCAACATAGATAGTGACGAAGTGCTGTATTACGTCGATGGTGATTTTATGAGCAGGAATGATATCGATGCAGGACATATTTCATTACATCCTGCAGGTATTCCACATGGTCCGCATCCTGGAACAATGGAAAAAAGTATTGGCAAGGTTAAAACAGAAGAATTAGCAGTTATGGTAGATACATTTAAGCCATTAAAAGTCACAGAAGAAGCCATAAAAATAGCTGACGAAGATTATTATAGGTCTTGGTTGGAGTAAAAAGCCCATCCTAGCCTTCCCATAGGGAAGGAATATAAAAAAAAACATAAGGAAATTAATAATAAAATTATTTGCCAACAACGATAGTTATTCCCTTTCCTATGCTGAGCGCAGTCGAAGTATGGGGGAAATTAGAAGAAGCTTTTAAATATGAACAAATTATCAGCAGATCCTTTAGCACTTATTTTAGGAATATTAGCCTTAGTTATTGGAATTTCAAGTTGTTGCTGTTACGGAATTACCGCGATCTTACCTTTGGCAATGGCAATTATTGGTTTGGTTACGGCAAACAAAAGTTTAAGAGAATTTCGTGAAAATCCTGAAGCGTATGACCCACAGTCTAGAAGCAATGTTAATACCGCAAAGATTATAAATATTTTTGCTATTGTAATTAACGGATTAATTGTTCTTATGGTTATAGGTGTATTAATTTTTTACGGCACAATGCTTTCCTCAGGATTTTTAGATGAGTTTAAAGATTTTGATAATGACGTTATTATCAAAGTGATGATTATTATAATTCAGATTCCGAGTCTGATACAATTAACACTTGGGAAGAAGATGATTATAGTATTGAATCGGAAATGGATTCCATTAATATAGATTCAATAGAAAATAAATTACTTAAAACCTTTAAAGAAGGATGAGAGTTTAAACAAACAATTATGGCAAAAGAAGTAAAAAGTGTAAACTACGGTTTAGAGAAAATATTTGAAGGAGCGCAAGATTTCTTGCCGCTTTTAGGAACGGATTATGTGGAGTTTTATGTTGGTAACGCCAAACAAGCTGCGCATTTTTATAAAACTGCCTTTGGCTTTCAGTCGTTTGCTTATAGAGGTTTGGAAACGGGATCGAAAGATTCTGTGAGTTATGTGTTGAAACAAGATAAAATTAGATTAGTGCTCACAACACCATTAAACAGCAAATCTGAAATCAATAATCATATTGTAAAACATGGTGATGGTGTTAAAGTCGTAGCGCTTTGGGTTGATGATGCTCGTAAATCTTACGAGGAAACCACCAAACGAGGCGCAAAACCGTTTATGGAACCAACCGTTGAAAAAGATGAATTTGGTGAAGTCATAAGAGCAGGAATTTATACCTACGGAGAAACGGTACACATGTTCGTTGAACGAAAAAATTATAATGGCAAATTTATGCCAGGTTTTGTAGCGTGGAAAAGCGATTACAATCCAGAACCTGCTGGTCTAAAATTCATTGACCACATGGTTGGAAATGTAGGTTGGGGACAAATGAACAAGTGGGTAAAATGGTACGAAGACGTTATGGGTTTTGTTAATTTTTTATCTTTTGACGATAAACAAATTCATACGGAGTACTCGGCACTTATGAGTAAAGTAATGAGTAATGGAAATGGCAGAATTAAATTTCCGATCAATGAACCTGCGGAAGGAAAAAAACGCTCACAAATTGAAGAATATCTAGATTTTTATGAAGGATCAGGTGTTCAACATATTGCTGTGGCAACAGACGATATTATTACAACGGTTTCAAAATTAAAATCTAGGGGAGTTGAATTTTTATCTACACCACCAGAAGAATATTACCGAGCAGTTCCTGGACGATTAGAAGAACACAGCCATGCACTGAGAGAAGATATTGAAACTTTAAAAAGTTTGGGGATTATGATAGATGCGGACGAAGAAGGCTACTTGCTTCAAATTTTCACAAAGCCTGTAGAAGATAGACCAACCTTGTTTTTTGAAATTATTCAGCGTATGGGAGCACGTGGTTTTGGAGCGGGTAATTTTAAAGCATTGTTTGAATCCATTGAGCGCGAGCAAGCCAAGAGAGGAACATTGTAAAAGCAAAAGCGCATTTAGTCCCCTAAACTAAATGCGCTAATAAAAAAACTAACTCAATGTCCATACTACTAGCCTTCCTATTTCCTAGTATGCTCAACACTAGTGGGAAGGATCTCAAAACTGGACTGATTTTGAGTATTCAAATAATTCCAACAATTAAGCCACAAAAGTCCCCTTTGGAAATTCAGAGACTTCTACACTTACATCGATGTAATTAAAAAGTGTGAGCATTTAGCGCTAATTTCTTCAAATTGACTTCACTTTTTAGATTGTATATCAGCGATTTATTACATTTAGAAATGTATTTGTTACATTTGGAATAGTAATTGTATTTATGATAATTGTAACACAAAAAATGCGTTACATTAATTACATTTACAAACTAGAATTTTGAAATGATTATGTTGAAACTGTTGTGGGCTTAGCCCATGGCAAATAGCGAACAGGATATTGCCTTCAAAATTCAACAGACTAAAACATATGAAATATATTTTAACTGTAATATTATTCTTCGCTGGATTTCAAGCATCAGAAGTTGAAAAGGAATCTGCATTTCAAGAAGGGGAGTGGTTTAAATTTGAAATGAGTTATAGTGGTTTTCTAAAAGCAGGAAACGCCACATTATCTGTTAATGAAACGAAATTAGAAGGGAAACCAGTGTATCACGTTGTTGGAAAAGGTTGGACAACTGGTGCTATAAAATGGTTTTTTAAAGTGAAGGACAGGTACGAGAGTTATTTCGATAAAGCTACGGGCGCACCCTATAAATTCATCAGAAAAATAGACGAAGGTGGCCATACCAAGGATATAGAAATTAACTTTGATCATCAAAATAATATTGCTGAGGTAAACAATAAGAAACAAAAGGAAACTAAAAAAGTAACTACTGAACAAGATGTTCAGGATATGGTTTCCATGTATTATTATTTAAGAAATAAAATTGAGATAAGCGATTTAAAAGAAGGTGACGAGATTGAAACCAACATGTTTTTTGATGAAGAAAACTATGGTTTTAAATTGAAATATTTAGGAAAAGAAACCATTGAGGTAGAGATTAATGGCACTGAGGTAAAAGTCAAAACAATTAAATTTAGACCTTACGTTATGGCTGGTCGTGTTTTTAAAGAGGAAGAAAGTTTGACACTTTGGGTAAGTGCCGATAAAAATAAAATACCTTTAAAAATCAAAGCAGATTTGGCTGTTGGTTCTCTACGAGCTGATCTTGTTGAATTTAAAGGTTTAAAACACTCCTTTAAAATAGAATTTGATTAATAAATAACATGCACGATTTACATAAATTCGATAACATTGTAAAAGAACTTCAAAAGAAGTATAGAGCAATTGACCAAGACACAGACGACCATTTATACGGCTTACTTTATAGCAAACCCATAACGTATTGGGATTACATACAAACAGATGCGTTATTGAATTTGCAAATTCAACGGACTACGCTTCCAGATGAAATGGTGTTTATCGCTTATCATCAAATTAACGAATTAATTTTTAAAATGATACTTTGGGAAATTTCCCAAGTCGGAGAAAAAGAAGATATCGACGTTACTTTTTTTGAAAGTAAACTGATGCGAATTAGCCGTTATTTCGATATGCTGTCCACGTCTTTCAACATTATGAGAGAGGGTATGGAAGTAGAGCAGTATATGAAATTTAGATATACCTTAACTCCAGCAAGTGGTTTTCAAAGCGCTCAATACAGACTTATTGAGTTTGCTTCTACAGAATTAATCAATCTTATTGATTATA